>JBJYXQ010000076.1:0-1804 GCA_046260035.1 Anaerolineae bacterium | reverse complement strand
GTCAAACGCAGCGCGAGTGACATCCTGCGCCAGCGAGTGGTTGGTGTAAATTTGGCGACCAACGAAGTCGAGTTGGCAGGCGGCGTCGGCGCGGACCTTTTCGAAGACGACGATGCCACGTCAGTAGAATTCGACCTGATCGTGGAACGCCTCAACGAGGACGGGAAAGTTGTCGAAAGCGAGGCCTTCTCCGGTCTGGGTGTGGATCCCAGCCACACCAACTACGCCCTCAAAATCGTCGGCGCGTTTGACCGCGCGGCCGACGAGCCAGAGGAAGCGGGCGTATCGGAGTTGATTCGCATCTCCGACCTGACCCGCGACGACACCGGCGTCGACATTACCGGCGCTGCCGAACTGCGCCTCTCCCTACCCTACGACGGCGTGTCTCGCACGTTGAGCGGCGGTGCTGACGATCTGGCGAATATCGACGACAACACCTACATCGGCGCGCCTGCTGCCGATCCTGAGGACCGCACGGGCATCTACACGCTGGAAAACATCGACGACATCAGCATCGTGGCTGTACCGGGACGGACCGCGCAGGATGTGCAGAACGCGCTCATCAACCACTGCACGCTGATGCGCTACCGCTTCGCCGTGCTCGACGCAGCCGCTGGCGCCAAGCTCAAGGACGTGCAAACCCAGCGCCAGAACTACGATACAACCTACAGTGCGCTCTACTACCCGTGGATGGTCATCGGCGATCCCTTTGGGCGCAACGGCGACGTGCGTTACATCCCGCCCAGCGGGCACGTCGTCGGCATCTACGCGCGGAGCGACACGCAGCGTGGTGTCCACAAAGCACCGGCCAACGAGGTCATCCTTGGGATCCGCGACCTGCAAGTGCGCCTCACCAAGGGCGAACAGGACATCCTGAACCCCAAGCACATCAACTGCCTGCGCGACTTCCGCGATCTCAACCGTGGCCTGCGGGTTTGGGGCGCGCGCACGCTCAGCAGTGATCCGGAGTGGAAGTATGTGAACGTGCGACGGCTGCTGCTCTTCATCGAAAAATCGCTCGAACGCGGGACGCAGTGGGCAGTCTTCGAGCCAAACGCCGAACCGCTGTGGCAGACTGTCAAGCGCAGCATCAGTAACTTCCTGGTGTCCGTGTGGCGCGACGGCGCGCTGGAGGGCACCAAGCAGGAGGAAGCGTTCTTCGTCGACGTGGGCCTCACCACGATGACCCAAAGCGACATCGACAACGGGCGGTTGATCGTGCGGGTGGGCGTCGCGCCCGTCAAGCCCGCCGAATTCGTCATCATCCGCATCAGCCAGAAGACGCGCGAGGCGACGAGCTAACTGTCAACGGATTTTTAAATCCTGACAATCCTGTTAATCCTGTCAAATTCAAGGGAGGACATTTATGGCTACTGGTGATCGTCTAGATCCCTATGCACAGTACAACTTTTTGATCGAGATCGATGGCGTGGCCCGCGCCGGATTTACCGAGTGCGGCGGATTGAGCACCGAGCAGGACATCATCAAGTACCGCGAGGGCAGCGAGACCGCCACGGTGCGCAAACTTCCCGGCCTGCGCACATACGCGAACATCACGTTGAAACGGGGCTTCACGCAAGACAAAGAACTGTGGCAATGGCGCAAAACCACCATCGACGGCGTGACCGAGCGCCGCTCCGGCTCCATCGTCCTGCTGGATGAAAGCCGCCAGGAAGTGCTGCGGTGGAACTTCGTCGCGGGATGGGTTTCCAAATGGGAAGGCCCGGCGCTCAACTCTACCACGAACGAAGCCGCTATCGAATCGCTGGAAATCTGCCACGAAGGGCTAGAGCTGGTGTAGGTA
>JBJYXQ010000075.1:0-2962 GCA_046260035.1 Anaerolineae bacterium | reverse complement strand
TGACGACCAAGACCGTCAAAAGGTTCCTGGTCCCGTTCAGAGGCGCATGGGATTATAACATCGACGAATTGATCGTCAAGGCACGGAGATTTTCTGCGCGGCTTGCTCGATAGCGCGCAGAATGCTGTAATAACCCGTACAGCGGCATAGATTTCCCGTCAGAGCGTGCCGGGTCTGTTGCTTGGTGGGATGTGACTTTTCCGCCAATAGGCTGGCACTACTTACCAATAGACCTGGTGTACAGTAACCGCATTGGACTGCTCCCTCGTCGATAAAGGCCTGCTGAATGGGGTGCAGCCCCTCTCCTTCTATCCGGCCCCACTCGGCAAGCCCTTCTACCGTGATCACCTCGGCGCCGTGAGCTCGGGGCGCCGGCACCAGACATGACATGACGGCCACACCGTCCAGGATGACGGTGCAGGCGCCACATTCTCCTTCTGCACATCCTTCCTTGGTGCCCGTAAGCCCCAGGTCGTCGCGTAACATGTTCAGGAGGGTTTTGTCATTAGCGCCAAACAGCGTCACCGGCTGTCCGTTCACCACGGTCTGAATCGGCTCTCCGCGTCCTTCGCGGTGCACGATGGTTTTCCCCGCCAGCGATGGGAAGCGACCATTCCCTCTACCCCACAGCATTGGGGGATCAGTGGGCCATGAGCTACGTTCGGTGTCGTGACTGAGTGCCATCAGCGCACGCCTTGTATGGACCTCAACCATCAACCGGCGGTATGCGGCGCTGCCGCGAATATCATCTATAGGATGGGCAGCGTCTACCGCCAGCTGAGCGGCGCGCCGGACAACTGCTTCGGTGAGTGGCTGGCCGATCAGCGCCTCCTCGGCTTCCGTTGCGCGTACAATAGTAGGCGCCACGCTGCCTAGCGTGATCCGAGCATCGGCAATTGTCGGCTTTTCACGTTGACCGTCGCTCTTGTCGTCGAATGTGAGTACGACGGCGACGTTCATCACAGCGATGGCCTGTGCTTGCCGTAGACCCAGTTTTAGGAACACGCCGCGCTGGTTCTCACGCAATGCCGGGAAGCTGATCTCGACGAGCATCTCGTCTGGAGCCAGGCCTGTCTGACGCACCCCTTGGTAGAACTGAGGGAAGGTCAGGGTCCGCTTTCCGCGACCGCGGCTCTCAAGCGTGACCTGGGCATCCATCGCCCAAAGCGGCGTGATGGTATCGTTTGCAGGACTGGCAGTGATCAGGTTTCCGCCAATCGTGCCTCTGTTGCGGATCTGCGGAGCGCCTACGTTCCAGCAAGCTTGTGCCAACGGGAATGCTTGGTTGACACAAAGCTCTGAGCCAACCACTTGATTGTGCGTCACCAGCGGCCCTAGGTGTATTGAATCGTCACTGGCTGAAATCCTGTCGAGGCCATGAACGCGACTTATGTCAATGAGCGTGTCCACGCCCGCACGTTGACCGCGTTCGAGTTCGAGGATGATGTCCGTCCCTCCAACGATAATGCGTGAACGCTCCTGGTGTTCTTCCAGGAGGCGCAAAGCTTCTTCTTTTGAGGTAGGGGTAAAGTAATACTGCCACATCGCTCGTTTTTCCCTATAACCGTATGGCTTGACCTAACCCTCTGGATCGCGTCGGTGACGGGCTGCTTCCACCTCGCCGCGATTTCGCAAAAGTATGATCTGCGACATAATGCTTACGGCGATCTCTTCCGGCGTCTCTTCGCCCAGTAACAGGCCGATGGGAGCATAGATGCGGTCTAGGGCTTGCTGTTTGATGCCCAACGCTTTCAGTTCTTTGACAGCGGTGGCCCAGCGGCGGCGACTGCCGATGACGCCGATATAGGGCGCGTCTGTTTCCAACACGATCGGCACAGCCGTCACGTCATACGGGTAGCCACGCGTCACTGCCACAAAGTAGGTTTGACTGTTGAAGGGAGCACGCGAGAGTGCGTCGGCGACATCGCCGGGCAGGTACAGGTCGGCGTTGGGTACGTGGCTGGGCGTACACAGTTCTTCTCTGTCGTCGCTGACAATGACGCGAAAACCTAGCCATTTCGCCAGATGGGCCACAGCCACGCCCACGTGACCACAGCCAAGAACAAAGACGGTCGGGGGCGGCAAAATCGGTTCGATGAACACCTCGACTTCCCCGCCGCACACGCCCACGGCGTTCTCGCTGGTGGGACCGGCAAGGGAATAGTTCTCGAGCTGGGGTTGGCCACTGTGGATCGCTTGTTTGGCAACCTCTATGATACGCGATTCAAGCTCGCCTCCGCCCACGGTACCCACAGTTTTTCCGTCATGGAATACCAGCATCTTGCTGGTCGCATGACGTGGCACGGAACCGCGAGCGCGGATCACGGTAGCCAGGGCGGCCGCATACCCCTCGCGCTTTGCGTCAAGAATGGCTTGATAGATCGTTTCGTCGCTCATTGAGCACTCCGTTTCCAGTCGCCATTATTATACTCTGCATCTCCGGTGTGGGGTAGCATGCCGCTATGCATGGTTTCATTGTACACGTGGCGCCGTTGCACAGCAAATGGGGCACGATGCTCCATTTCCTAGTCCTGCGGGACCTGGTTTGTTTGTGCGATTGGGGATGTCACGTTATAATTCCGTCCATTCTCAGAAGGATCGCGTTCCTCGACGCCTCAAAATACGTTTAGCAGTGATCGAACGCATTAGATGCCACGTAATTGGACTGAATCTCGCGCTAGGCTTTTCCCTCGCCACTCAGTACTAGTTGTTTCTGTTCTGATCCTTCTAGGAGCTGCCATTCTGCGCTTCTGGGGAATCCCAGAGATCCCCCCGGGACCCCATTATGATGAAGCAGCCAACGGCATTCTTGCCACGGAGATCGCCCGGGGTGTCAAGACGCCACTTTTCATTCCATCCTACACCGGCAAAGAGGTGTTCTTCTTCTACAGTGTCGGTGCTGTTATGCGTCTGTTGGGAACCGGTGTGCTGGCGCTACGGCTTACGGCGGCGTTTTTTGGTC
>JBJYXQ010000074.1:0-3037 GCA_046260035.1 Anaerolineae bacterium | reverse complement strand
ATCACCACCGTGCCGTAGTCTGGCGCTGTCTGCACATCCAAACGCCCACCGATCATGGCTGCTCGTTCCCGCATCCCGGCAAGGCCGAAATGTCCCTGGGCCACGAAGCGCGCCGGCGCGACACCACCGTCAATGCCGCGCCCGTCATCGGTCACGGTCAAGCGCAACCGGTCAGGATACTGTGTCAGGCGCACGGCGATTTCGGAAGCATCGGCGTGTTGGAGCGCATTACGCAAGGCCTCCTGGGTGATACGATAGATCGCTAACGCCACGTCGTCGGACAGACGCAACTCGTCAGCGCTGATTTCGATGTGAACGGGAGCTTGGGAACGCGCGTCCAGCATCTCCACCAGCGTGCGGAGCGCGGTGACAAGGTCGTGTTCCAGCAGCGGTGGACGAAGGTCATTGCAGATAGCACGGAGAGCCTGCACCGCCTCGCTGGAACGGGCTGAGAGGTTCTGGAATGGTATACCATTGGGCGTAATCTGGGCTTCCAGCGCCTTAAGGTCACGGGCGATGGCGCACAGGTCTTGCAACACGCCATCATGCAACTCGCGCGAGAGCCGTCCACGTTCTGTCTCTCGCGCCGCGACGACCTGCCGGTAAAGCGCACGCAGTTCCTCGGCTGCGCGGCGCTCTTGTTCAGCGTGACGCGCAGCCTCCAACACCGCCGCGGCTTCGCGCCCTAGCGCTGTTAAACAATGTAGGTCGTCCGGTGTATAGTGATCGTTGTCCTCCCGCGAACCTAACAACCACAAGCCCCGCAAGTCAACCCCGCGCATCAGAGGAACCCATACCTGGGCCCAGGTCAGCTCAGGCGTTCCCTGCGCGATCAAGTCTGCCAGCCGTCCCCGGTCGGCCCGTTGCGCTTCGCCTCCCGAAGCCACCCAACGCACAGCTGCGTGGCTGACGGGCAATCGTAGATCCTCCGCAGCAACCGAGAGCAACTGGTGCGCTTCAGGGAGCAATAATGCTGCGCGGGATGCCCCACATGCGCGCGGGATTTCCTCGGTAAGCACGCGCGCCAATGCTGGCTGATCCACCGTCGCGGTCAGCTTGCGCCCGTACTCGACCAGCAGAACGCTGTGGTCAAGCGAACGGGTCTTACGTCGCAGAATAGACTTGAGGTTCATAGAAGTCCAAAGTCGAATGTCATGTAGTCCATAACTCGCGATTCGCAATCCGATTACGTTTCACGCATCACGCTTCAAATCAAACATCGCTCTACCGCAATCTGGATCGCCTCGTGGCGGCTGTGCACATCCAATTTGCGGTAAATGGCGCTGAGGTGATTGCGCACCGTGCCGGCCGATATGTGGAGCGCCTGGGCAATCTGGAGATTTGGCAGGCCATCGTGGGCCAGTCGCAGTATCTCGACTTCACGCTCCGTAAGTGGCTGCTCAACGGCCTCCGTGCGTGTGGCCTGCGCCAGCGCCTCGTAAGCCTGCGGGCTGAGATATAGACGCCCGTCGTACAGATCGCGGATGATTGTGCCAATGCGGGAGACATAATCGTCGTCTTTGAGGATATAGCCGCATACTCCAGCCTGCAAGAGTGCGCGCACGCGAGCCGGTTCGAGATATGCGCTGAGGACGCAAATACGAAGGTCAGGGAAACTGGTGTGCAAATCGCGAACCACAGCCAGCGCATCAAAGGTCGGCTCGATGAAAAGGTCAAGGAAGAGAACATCTGGGTGCGTCTTCCGCACCAATGCGGCCACCTCGCTGCCGCGTCGCGATTCGGCGACCAGCCGGATGTCCGGCGATTCTTCGATTAACGCGCGCAGGGCAATGGCGACATGCGGATGGTCATCAACGACAGCAACGTGGATCATCATTCCCTCCCTTCAGCGGATACTTTACCGCATAATGACCCATGTATCGGAGTACAGATGATTGCCTTTTGGAAGCCGTACCTGTTCCAAGTATACAACCGGTTGGGCACATCACAAGAAAGGCGCGAATTCCCTCCCCTTATGGCTAGTATCTTCACTATGACTCTGTCATGTCCTGGCATGATACACGCACGCAAGCAGTGTGACGCGCGCCTATAGAAAATGGCAGGAAAAAATGTTACTATAACAGACATAACTCGGGAAACAAGAATCAAGGAGAAAACCATGTTACGGGGAGAAAATCTGACACTGACTTACAAAGATGGCGATTCCACACTTGATGCTGTCCACGAAGTTTCCATTGCGATTGAGGATCACCAGTTTGTTGGTCTGCTGGGGCCATCAGGGTCCGGCAAGAGCTCGCTGTTGTACTTATTGAGCGGTCTGCGCAAGCCGACGCAGGGCGAAGTCTACCTGGATGGCCGCGCCTACGGCAAGATTGCGGAGCGCGAGCGCGTAGCACTGCGGCGCACGGAATTCGGCTTCGTCTTCCAGCAACATTTCCTCATCAACTACCTCACCTCATTGGAGAACGTGATGGTCGCATCGCCCGCGCAGGACAAGGCACATATGGAGCAGGCGAAGGCGCTGCTGGCCGATCTGGGCCTCGGCGACAAGCTCCACCGCTTCCCCTACGAGCTTTCGGGTGGTGAACGGCAGCGCGTAGCGATTGCGCGCGCGATGATCCATCGTCCGCGCGTCATCTTCGCCGACGAGCCGACCGGTTTACTCGACCGGCGCACCGGCCTGCAGGTGATGGCACTGCTACGCAGCTATCGCGATCAAGGCAGCCTCATCGCGGTGACGCACAACCCCGAAATCCTTACCGAAGCGGACCTGGTGATAACCCTGCGCAGCGGGCACGTTGCCAACGTGCGGGATCGCGTAGCGCACGTCGCCAATGGTGAGCAAGAACCTCAGCCGGAGTTAGAAGCCGTCGCGGTACAACCCGTTCTTCAGTAAGGAGTCACTCATGAAAAAACGGCTATTCGCGCCCGACGCACTGCGCGGGTTGTTGATGGTTTTGATGGCCCTCGATCATGCCAACCTTTTTATCGCACAAAAGCACTCGTCTGGCGAGATGTGGGGCGGCCCGTTCCCGGTCTACGACGAGGCACTGCCCTTCATCACCCGCCTGGTGAC
>JBJYXQ010000073.1:0-6700 GCA_046260035.1 Anaerolineae bacterium | reverse complement strand
CCAGCGCCGAAACCCTCCCTGAATGCATCATAGACGGAGGTATCCGTCACGACGATCACGATCGCGCCTAGAATTAGCGCCGTGACAATCGCCATCAGTGGTGTGAGCAACGCACGCCAACGACCACTAGATTGTTCCTTATGCACCGCATTTTGCGGCGCCTTTTGCGTGGCGTTCTTCTCGTTCATGCCGCCTCCTTTGCCGCCGTGATGTCGGCCTCATGTTCATCAGGATGAACTCCTGCCATAAGCAGCCCGAGATCTTCGCGAGTCGCTTTCTCGATGGGCACGATGTCCATAATCTGACCCTCAAACATGACGATGATACGATCCGTTAGCGAGAGAATCTCATCCAACTCAGCCGAAACCACCAGCACCCCGGCACCCTCATCGCGCTTGCGGATCAACTGGGAATGGATGTATTCGATGGAGCCGACATCCAGACCACGTGTGGGTTGGGAAGCAATGACTAACTGGCCCTGCCGGCTCAACTCGCGCGCCACGATGACCTTCTGCTGGTTGCCGCCGGACAAGCTGCCCGCAGGCGTCATAATGCTGGGCGTGCGGATGTCGTATTCGGTCACCAGATGCTCAGCATTCTTCTCAATCACTGACTCCTGCATCGCTACGCCTTGCGCAATAGGCGGGAGGTAATACGTATTGAGAATTAAATTATCAGCGATGGGGTAACTGAGCACCAGGCCGTCACGCTGCCGATCTTCGGGGATGTGTGCTGTGCCCGCTTCCGTGATTACACGCGGTGAGGCTTGGGTCACGTCCTTGCCCAACACTCGTATCATGCCACTCTGCGCCGGACGCAATCCCGTCAACGATTCTACCAATTCGGTCTGCCCGTTGCCCTGGACACCAGCCACGCCCACGATCTCACCCGCACGCACGTCGAAAGAGACACCGCGAACGGCGACGTGCGCCTCCTCTCCCATAACGCGCAAATTCTCCACTTCTAACACCGACTCCTTGGGGTGTGCCTTTTCCTTAGGTACAGTGAGAATAACCTCGCGGCCCACCATCAACGAAGCGAGACTGCGCTCATTGCTTTCCTGTGGCAGCGCCGATCCAGCTACGCGACCCCCGCGCAACACCACGATGGTATCGGAGATCTCGAGGACTTCTTTCAATTTGTGGGTGATAAAGATAATGGACTTACCTTTGGCAAGCAGAGACCGGATAACCTTGAAAAGTCCGTGCACCTCTTGGGGTGTCAACACCGCGGTCGGCTCGTCCAAAATCAGAATATCGGCCTGGCGGTAAAGCAACTTAATGATCTCCACCCGCTGCTGGATACCCACGGGCAACTCGCCCACCAACGCATAAGGATCTACTTCCAGACCATACTGCTCAGAGATCTCGTGAATCCGCTTGGCGGCCACTTCACGATCGAGAAACAATTTGTTCTTGATAGATTCCATACCGAGCATCACATTCTCGGTCACAGTGAGTACCGGCACAAGCATGAAGTGCTGGTGCACCATGCCAATCCCTAACGCAATTGCATCACCAGGGCCTTGAATATCAGCCTTCTGTCCACGCACAAAGATTTCACCCTCATCCGGCGTGTACAAGCCGTAGAGGATATTCATCAAGGTGCTTTTTCCGGCCCCATTTTCCCCCAACAGCGCCAGGACCTTGCCTTCTTCCAGGGTCAGGTCAATGTGGTCATTTGCCAACACCCCAGGAAAGCGTTTCGTAATACCTTTCAGTTCCAAAACGGGGGGCATAGCTTCCTCCTTCAAAAATAGCCACCGAGATCACAGTATTTTTAGGGGAGAACCCTGTGTCTCGGCCCTGGAAATCGCTACCAGAGAGATGGTTTGTTGACTGCAAGGCAAAACCTTGCAGTCAACAAACTGTCAGATTAGGACAGAGGCGCGGCCAAATGACCGCGCCTCTGCGCACAACTTACTACTGTAAACTCGCGGAATATTCGGCCCAACCGGTGTTGATCTTGCCGGCGATAATGTCGGCCTTGATCTGATCCAGTTCATCCGAGATACCCGCGGGTAACGCACCTGAAGCAACTGGCGCGATACCTACACCATCATTCGCCAACGTACCGACGTAGTTCTCGCCCTTGAAACCTGCGAAATCATCGGCTTGCACGGCCTTGATGGTATCAAAGACAGCGACATCCATGTTCTTCATCACGCTGGTGAAAACAACGTCCTTATACTCCGCCGCGCTCACGGTCCAGTCGGTGTCCACACCGATGACCCAGGCGTTACCGCGTTCCTTGACCGCCTGTGCAGTACCCAGACCCACAGGACCAGCCACCGGCATAACGATGTCGGCACCTTCGTTCATGAAGGTCTCCGCAACACGACGTCCATCATCGGTGGACTCAAAGTTACCCACGAAAACGCCGTCGTTCGCGGCAGTCTCCCACCCCAGAACCTCGACATTGGCGCTATGCTGCTGGTTGTAGTACTTCACCCCGTACTCGAAGCCCACCATGAAGATGGCAACAGTGGGGATGTTGATGCCCCCGAAGGTGGCGACTTTACCAGTCTTGGTTGCCGCTGCCGCCGCGTAGCCAGCCAAGAAGGCTGCCTCGTCGGTGCTGAACGTCAAACCACGCACGTTGTCACCCAGCGAAGGGAAGTCCACGATGGCAAAGTTGATATCAGGATAACGGGAAGCAAAATCCGCCGTGTCATCCGCCAGCAGGAAACCCACGGTGATGATCAGATCAGCTTCCTGATTGACATACTGGGCAAGGTTCGTGGCATAGTCCGTCTGCTGCTTGGACTCCAAATAGCTGCCATCTATGCCCAGTTCATCGATCGCATCCTGCACACCCTTCCACGCGGCGGCATTAAAGGACTTGTCATCCACGCCCCCCATATCGGTGACCATACCGACCTTGAGCTTTCCGCCCGCGCCACCGCCACCGCAGCCCACCAGCATGGTGGTGACCAGCACCAGACTCAGCAAAACCCACAACTTCTTCAACATAGAACTCCTCCTTAATTAATAGATTGGTTACAAGATTTGGAAACCAAAAACTGTGCATGCGCTCTCTATGTGTCTCCTGCGATTGCACCACCTCCTTCGCGATCTACCGAGATATGCAGAGTGTGCTCTAACTCAGCAGACACCTCAGGGTACCTGCTTCATGATATACACCATATTACAAGATTAGCAACAAGACTAGAGGGAAAAGAACCTTGTTGCAGATGTAATATATCACATTGCGTCTCGGGGGCTCGTGATTATCGTCTCCCTACCTGATCGATGATCACTGCCCACAGATCGAGATGATGACGCTGTTTACGCTGTTTCCTCAACCGGGGCATCAGGGACCGATGCCTCGGCGGAGACCATGCTCTCGGCATCTTCCTTGGATTCAACAGCACGAAATTCCAACGCTTCTTCAGTCTTGTCGGCGCCGCTCCCCTCACCCACATCCACATAGATATGCGTCCCAGGGCCAAAATTGCCTCGCAAGATCTGTACACTTAACGGGCTCTCAATGTGCCGCTGGATCACACGGCGCAGCGGACGCGCGCCAAACTGCGGATCGTAACCGTGCTCAGCCAACCACCGCTTGGTCGCCTCTGTCAATGTGACGTGTAGGTCATATTCCCCGAGGCGCGTCTGCACCTCCTGCATCTGCAAATCAACGATGCGCGTCACAGCCTCCAGGGTGAGATTTGCAAAAATGACAATCTCATCGACCCGGTTGATGAATTCCGGGCGGAAGGTTTCTTTGAGCGCGGCAAGCGTCCGGCGGCGCGTCTCCTCATCCTGATCATCATCCCCGCGCGCAAAACCCAATGCCCCGCCGCGTTTTCCGTATGCAGTGCCGATATTGGACGTCATAATGACGACCGTGTTGCTAAAATCGACGCTGCGTCCCTGGCCATCGGTGAGGCGTCCTTCATCGAGAATTTGCAACAACGCGTTCCACACATCCGGGTGCGCTTTCTCGATCTCATCGAAAAGCACTACCTGGTAAGGACGCCGTCGCACAGCTTCGGTCAACTGCCCACCCTGATCATAGCCTACGTAGCCTGGCGGCGCGCCGAAAAGCCGCGAAACGGTATGGCCCTCGCGATACTCGCTCATATCGATGCGCAGCAATGCTTCCTCGTCATCAAAGAGGAACGCAGCCAGGGCCTTGGCAGTCTCCGTCTTTCCCACGCCGGAGGCCCCCAGGAAGAGGAAACTACCGATGGGCCGGCGGGGATCCTTCAAGCCAGCGCGCGCCCGGCGGATGGCGTCCGCGATGGCGCTGATGGCTTCATCCTGGCCGATGATGCGCTTCTGGATAGCTTCTTCCATCCGCAGCAGTTTGTCAGCCTCTTTCTCCAGGACCTGATACACCGGGATACCTGTCCACGCCGAGACGACGGCGGCAATATCCTGCGCCTCCACCAATTCGTCCAGTTGATGGCGGTTCCGCCACTCCTCGCGCTTGGCAGCGAATTCTTCCTCCTGGCGCAAGCGCTGGGTCTTCACCTCAGCGGCGCGCTCGTAGTCACGTGTATTGCCTGCCGCCTCTTCCTCAGCACGCAGACGGTTGATCTCCGCCTCCATCTGCTTGAGGTCCGGTGGTAACGTGAAGAGCGCCACCCGCAAACGCGCAGCAGCCTCGTCCATAATGTCAATGGCTTTGTCGGGCAAATGCCGGTCGGTGACGTAGCGATGGGCCAACCGCGCTGCGGCCCCAACCGCTTCATCAGAGATGCGCACTTTATGATGCGCCTCATAGCGGTCGCGCAAGCCGTGCAACATCGCGATCGTATCTTCTACCGAAGGTTCATCCACAAAAACCGGCGCGAAACGGCGTTCCAACGCGCCATCTTTTTCGATATACTGCCGGTACTCATCCAACGTCGTCGCGCCGATGCACTGTAACTCTCCACGCGCCAGTGCCGGCTTGATCATATTCGATGCATCCAACGCCCCTTGCGCATTTCCCGCCCCAACGACGGTGTGCAATTCGTCGATAAAGAGCACGACCTCGCCTTCAGCCCGTTGCACCTCTTCGAGAACAGTCTTCAACCGCTCCTCGAACTCGCCACGGAAGCGTGTCCCAGCAACCAGTGAACCCAGGTCTAGCAGCACCAGACGCTTGCCCTTGAGGATTTCGGGCACGTCGTCGCTGGCGATCTTCTGTGCCAGTCCTTCGACGATAGCCGTCTTGCCCACCCCCGGCTCACCGATGAGCACAGGGTTGTTCTTGGTACGGCGCACAAGAATCTGGATAACGCGCTGGATTTCGCCTTCCCGCCCGATCACCGGATCGAGTTTGCGCTCGCGCGCCATCTGGGTGAGATCGCGGCTGAAGCGCGTCAACACGCGGAACTGCGTCTCGGTCTGGGGGGTGGTGAGTTTCTGGCCACCGCGCATTTTTTGCACCACTTCCATGGTACGGTCGTGAGTGATATTATTATCTGCCAGCAAACGGGCAACGCCCGTATTGCGTTCCAGCGTGATCGCCAGGAAAAGGTGCTCCGTGGAAATATATTCGTCCTTGAGGGCAGTCACTTCTTCCTGGCTAAGGTCGAGCACACGCTTGACGCGCGGGGTGATGAAAATTTGCTGTCCACCGCCTGCGCCGTAGATGCCGGGGCGCGTATTCTGTCGCAGTAACATATCCAGGGCATCCGAGAGTTGCCCGGGATTAGCCCCCATCTCCAACAACAACGCCGGAACGGTTCCCTGCTGCTGTTGGATCAACGCCAACAATAAGTGTTCTACATCTACCTGGCTGTGCCCATAACGGGTCATCAACTCTACCGCCCGTTGCGCTGCCTCTTGGGCGCGCTCGGTAAAACGGTCAAAACGCATCATAGACGTTATTCCTCTCGTAATCAGACTTCAGCTAAAGTGGTCAGCGCGGCCTGCGCAGCAGATTGCTCCGCCAGGCGTTTGCTGGACCCCTGTCCCTCACCCGCCACCTGCTCGTTCAACAGCACTTGGGCCGTGAACACCTTGGCGTGATCGGGGCCATTCTCATCAACAATTCGGTACGCCGGTGTGATGCCGAGATCGGCCTGCGCCCACTCTTGAAAGCGCGATTTGGCATCGACGTCGGCACCAGTGCGGAGGACCACGCGAGCTTCCTGAACAAACCACGGTTCAAGGCGCTCCCAGGTGATTTCGAGGCCACCGTCCAGATAGAGTGCCCCCACGAGCGCCTCAAAAGCATCGCACAGATTAGCTGCGCGCGTGCCACCACCACTCTCTTCTTCACCCCGTCCCAGGCGCAAAGCTTCGCCCAATCCAAGATGCTGTGCCAGGGAAGCCAATGTCGTCGTGCAAACTAGTGTGGCCCGCAAGCGCGTCAACGGACCTTCAGGAAGATCGGGGTGATTTTGGTACAGCCAAGCCGCGACCAAAAAATCTAGCACCGCGTCGCCGAGAAACTCTAGCCGCTGGTTATGGTGTTCCTCACCACCTTCTCCGGGGTGCTCGTGCGCGAAAGAAGGATGCGTCAGGGCAAGTTCCAAAAGCTCCGGGTGCACAAACTGGTACTGCAAGTGTCTCTGGACTTCAGCGATTGTGATGGTCTTCCCTCCTCCGAGTGTATGCTTATTCTACCCCGAAAATAATGCTTTGCAACAAAAGACATATGGGAAACAGGGTCGTATCACTATCCAAATGTACTAACTGGCGCAGCTAAGGCCATAGAGTTTAGGGGTGTTTTGGGGGTGGGGGGGGGGCGCCCCCCCCCC
>JBJYXQ010000072.1:2779-4814 GCA_046260035.1 Anaerolineae bacterium | reverse complement strand
CCCAGGGCGTTGCCCCTTACGTTGATCAACCATAACTCGCCTCCTCAGATAAGCTAAACCACCAAGACACAAAGACACAAAGGAACGTCAATATCAACTTCGCTTCTTTGTATCTTCGTGGTAAATATGCTATTCAAAGGTCAAAATCTGCTTCATCGGCTCAATCTGCCGAAGCAACACTCGGCTCCTCGATAACCTCTTCGCCCGATTTGCACGGCACAATTTTAACAAAGCGCCGCTCCCAACCATTATACAAAGCGCGCACCTTCTCGGCTTCCGCTTGCTGGTGATTTCGCCCCAGTTCGCCCGCGTAGGCCTGGATCAATTCATACAGATTTTCTCCATCTTCGGCGGAAACCGGGCTGAGCGTCACGTTCGCACCATGGGCGATACGGCGGCGGATGGCAGCTATGTCCAGCCCCATATCCGGCCAGAGACGCAGGTAGAGCACGCCCCCCGTCATCCCCGCGCAGATCCAGGGACCAGGGTCGCCCATCACCAGGACACGCCCGGCAGTCATGTATTCACATAGAAAGCCCTTGACATTGGCGCGCGCGCCGATCAGGCCCAGCGCATCGTTGATCGGCTGTGTTACCTCACCGCCGATGATCACGTCTGCACCGGAGAGCCGTACACATGCACGGCTGTCGGCGTTCCCCTGGACAACGACCAGCCCGTCTATCGCGCCGTAGGCCAATCCCTTGCCCACTGCGCCGTCAATGCGCAGACCGTTGTGGTTGTATCCTTTCAACACGACCACCCGCCCACCGTACAAACCTTTGGCAACGCCATCTTGCGCACCGCCTTCCACAAAAATCGTGAGCGGTGCGCTGCTGAAAGCGCCCAAGCCATTCCCCGGCACGCTACTGGCGTAGAAACCCAGGTAGACATCGTCAACATCCTCGTGAGGACCGCCGTTGCCATTGACTGGCTTCCGCCAACTCTCACCCTTGCCACCAACACCATCATGACCGGGGGGCCAATTCCAGTGATGCTGGTAACGCGTTAACGCACCCGCCAGGTGTGTACCCAACGCGCGGTCGACCGGCGTGGTGCGATCATCCTCGAAAGCCACGATTTCTTCACCGCTGGCTATCGTCTCCATCACCAGGTTCGATACAACGGTCGTCAGGTAGTTACGCGGGCGGCGCAGAGGAACCAGACCCGTAGGACGATCCGTATGTACATCCGCCGCGGACATCAATAAATCGTGTAGATTTAGTTGTAGGAAGTGAGACGTCTGCTCCAAAAGCTCGGACCGTCCCACAAGGTTTTGGAGACGCGCCACACCCAGCCGGGCAGCGATCGCTTTGATTTCATCGCCAAAGACTTGGAACATCCGCACGAGTTGTTCTACAGCCTGTTCATAGTCTAATGGAGTAAAACGCTTGAATCCCCGTTCCGCCGCTTCCTCCGCCGTTTTGACCTGCGTCGTAATCCCCGTCGGGCACATACCGGTCTTGCACTGGCGGCATAGCAGACAGCCCAGCGCGAGCATCGCCACGGTTCCAAAGCCGATCCGGTTCGCGCCCAGGCACATCAGCTTCACTACATCGTCGGGGGAACGCACACCGCCATCCACCCACAACTCGACACGCTTGCGCATGTTGCTCAGCAGCAACGCACGGTGGGCTTCCACGATGCCGATGTCGACCGGCAGACCAACGTGTCGAATGCTGTGCGCACGGGCCGCGCCAGTTCCGCCATCGTAGCCAGTCAGGTTGATGATGTCGGCGCCTGCCTTGGCGACCCCTACAGTGATCACGCCGATCCCCGGCACCACCGGCACCTTGACGGCGACGCGCGCCTTGGGATTGGCGGTCTTGAGTTCCTCGATGAACTGCGCCAGGTCTTCGATGGAGTAAATGTCGTGATTGTTGGAGGGCGAAATGAGATCGATCCCCGGCGAGACGTGACGCGCACGCGCAACCTGGGCGGAGACTTTGCTGCCCGGCAGATGCCCACCCTCGCCCGGCTTGGCACCTTGTCCGATCTTGATCTCGAGGAGATTGCTGGCGTTCAATAACTCGATATT
>JBJYXQ010000072.1:0-2679 GCA_046260035.1 Anaerolineae bacterium | reverse complement strand
CGTCCTTGTGCCAGATCGCGCAAAGCCTTTCCCACTTGCGGATAAAAGCGTGGTATTGAGGACAAGGTCGTCTTGTCCTCAAGCAATGCCTGGCGACGGACTTCGACGTCTTTGTCCAGATCAGCCCACGTCAAACCACGCTCTGCACTACCGCAGTAATTGGGAATATCTAGCACTTCCACCAGTCCTGTGCACAGGCCAATGCTGGCAAAAATCCGCCCATAGCCACGCAACTCGTGGATGCCCATCGTACTGATAACCTTTTCTAGCCCGGTGTGCAACGCATGTAAGGTTTTGTCGAGTCGTTCCGGGCAACGCGCGTCGCCCGCCGGAACATCCACGGCTGTTTCCAAAAGCAAGTAAGGTGCGACCGCGTCGGCGCCCAGTCCCAATACCAGAATCATATCGTGCAAGTTACGCAGTGCGGCGCTCCGCACCACGATGCCCACATCGCGCCGGTAGGAAAGTGCATCCGGTGTGGGCTTTTGCGCAAGCCGCAGAGCCTTGTCGATCCTGGCTACAGCCAGATGCGGATCCACCCATCCCCTGCCATCCACAAAGGCCAGCCCATCGTCCAGCAACAACAGTGCCGTACCGGACTTGACAACCTCCAGAGCTTTTTCGGCCAAACGATCAACCGCGGCACGGGTCGATTCCCCCGGTTCGGTCACCAGTGGCAAGACGAAAACCTGTTCTGGCGAGAAGGCCTGGAGCATATCCTCCAGACGCAGTGTATCGTGATGCTCAGCGAGCTGGCGGTACGCGTCGTCGGGGAGCAGCGGCGTTCCGGCGTGTCCGCCGACCAGCAGCGGCGATGCTAACACGACGCACTGCGATGCAGGTGCGTCATCCGGCGTCAACGGAGGGCGCGGCCCGATCACAACCTGCGTCGAAAAGTGCTCCTGTTCGCGCTCGCGGTCGACGGCGGGATTGGTCACGACAGCGACCTTTTCCTTGAAATAGTCACTCAGATTATGCAGTCGGTCGCTCAAGGCAGCCAATGGCCCATCGTAGCCGAGGGAGGCAATCGGATCTCTCCCTTGTTCGGCCAGCGCTCGCGCCCAAGTTTGATCGTCACGGCTCCATCCAAAGGCTGTCAGATATGGCGGCGTCACTACAACAGGAAGGCCATCGGGAACAGGATAGAACGCTGGCTTGTACGCCTCGAAATGCGGTGCTGCTAACGCGAACTGATCCAGCGCGCCAAAGCGGTTGCCTGCCAGATCAAGAAGCCGCTTCTGGATCGCCGGGTAGTCCAACACCTCCACGCCGCTATTGCGGTTCACCGTGACGGCGATTTTCTCCCCTGGCGCGAGGGGTTTGGGGTCGCCGTTGAGCAAATCCATCGGCACCACGCCTTTTTCCGAGGAGAAGAAACACTCTTTCTCAGTCTCACCGTACCATAGGGGACGCAGTCCCAGTGCATCCACGCTACCCATACACGTATCGCCATAACGCGCGACGATGGCTGCTGGTCCCTGGCTAAAAGGGCCAAAGGCGCGACGATAGTAAAGATAGAGGGTCTGCAATTCAGCCGGCAAGTGCTCAACCTCAGTCAGGATCGGGGGGAAAATCAACTCCAAGGCCTCAATCAACGTAAATTCATACTGGTGGATGAGTGTTTCTATTAGCCGGTTGACGTCCTGCGAGTCACTGCCGCCGTCCACCAACTGCGTACCCAACATTTCGGCTTGTTCGCGCATACGGGAAATCGTGTTGATTTCGCCATTGTGGCCCAACAGGGTGAAGGGTTGAACGCGCTCAAAGGTCGTGGTCGTGTTCGTGGAATAACGGGCGTGTCCGATGGTAATCGCAGAGGTATAATCCCGGCTGCGCAGTTCGGGGTAGTAATGGTAGAGCGTCTCGACAGAGCCGCGCACTTTGTACACCACACTGTGACTGGAAAGCGACGCCACGTGGACAGGCGTCTGCGCTTCAATCGCCAGACCAAGGGCAAAAAGGTTGCTCTCCACTGCTTCCAGAGAGCAGCGGCTCATCACGCCGGCGACCTGCCAGAACAACGGTTCTTGCGCCACTGCCAGACGTCCCAGCGCCTGACGGCGTGTTGCTCCGGGACGCTCCAACAACAGATCGGCACCGCTTTCCTCAACAAGCTTTAGCACCCTGGATTGCCACTGTTGAATATAGGAACGCTGTCCAATGGGAACCATCAAGTGGCCGACAAAGAAGCGCCGGTCATCGGATAGCCATGTGGGCTTACCGACCTCTTCCAACGCAATGGCCCACAAATGGCGTGGAATATCGGTCAGCACACCACAACCATCGCCTTCGCTTTGAACATCGCCGGAACGATGCCCCATCTGCCCCAACGCTTCGATGGTGCGCTTGAGATTGCCGTGTGTGGCTTCACCGCTTGTACAAATCGAAGCTATGATGGCACAAGCGTCATGCTCTTCAGCATGCCTGCGTTGATACAAGTCGGCAAGAAATGTCGTTTCCATAGGCCCCCCCTCCTGTGAAAAACGATATGGACATATATAACAATTCGCTCCCTACTTGAGAGGGAGCGGTAGTTTTGTAACGGCTGGTATTGTAGTATTGTACCGCTTAATGCGTAGGACGCAACAGAAGGATTAGAGATTGGAAGATTGGGCGTATACCCGAGCTCTATGTGTATGGGCAAGGTCAGGTGCAATTGGTAGCGATTGCGGTATACTC
>JBJYXQ010000071.1:0-6353 GCA_046260035.1 Anaerolineae bacterium | reverse complement strand
GTCGGCTGGGCTGTGAGCACCTACTTCGACCGCAAACCCCACATCGCGCGCATGATCCAGAAGGCCATGGCGCAGAATTTCTCGTGGGAGGAAAGTGCCAGGGCGTACCTCGCGGCATACGAGCGGGCGATAGCGAATCGGGGTTAAGCCTCCGACGCCGGCAAATCCTCCAGACTCAACGACAAAACCTGCGAGATGCCGTCATCGCCCATCGAGACGCCGTAGATCGTATCCGAAACCTCCACCGTCCCGCGATTGTGCGTGATAATGATGAATTGCGTCTGCCGCGAAAGCTCGCGCAGCATGGTGCGGAAGCGGCCCACGTTGGCCTCATCGAGCATCGCGTCCACCTCATCGAGGATGCAGAACGGCGTCGGGCTGACGCGCATCACCGCGAACAGCAATGCCACCGCCGTCAGCGTGCGCTCGCCGCCGGAGAGCATCCCCAGGCCAGACGTGCGCTTGCCCGGCGGGCGGGCCATAATCTCCACACCATCGACGCCTTTGTCGGCGTCGCCGTTCGCTTCCTCCTCACCGCTGAGCAACGTCAGCTTCGCCACACCGCCGTTAAACAGCAACTCGAAGATGCGCGAGAACTCCGTCGCAATCGCCTTGAACGTCGTGCGGAAGGTCGTCTCCATCATCTCGTCTAACTCGGCGATGATCTGCCGCAGATGCGCGGAGGCGTCTTCCAGATCCGCCATCTGCTCGCGGAGGAAACCGTGCCGCTCCTCGAGTTCATCGTACTCTTCCTTGGCCGCGAAGTTCACCGGCTCCAGGCGACGAATCTGTGTGCGCAGATCGCGGATCTGACGCTCCAGCCCCTCCGGCAATTCCTTCACCACCGGCAGCGGTGACACTATCGCTTCCAGCGGCAACGGTTGCTGCGCAGAAAGCGTCTCTGGCAAATCGCCGATGACGATGTCCAACGTCTCCTCGATCTCGCGGCGCAGTGTCTGCAACTGATCCTCGCGGCGATTGGCCTCCACCTCGGCCTGGGTGCGCCGCTGTTCCACGTCGTGGAGGGTGCGGCGCGTCTCGCGTTCCCGTCCTTCGTGCTTCGCCAGCGTCTGCTCGTGCTTCGCCAGATCCGCTTCCAACGACGGGACCTGCGCTGAGAGCGCGTTCGCCGCAGCGCGTGCTTCGTCATACGCGCTTTGCAGCGCGCCCAATTGCGCTTCCAACTGCGCGAATTCTTCAGCCAGCCCGTCAAGATGCTCCGCAGAAGCGGTAATCTGCGCCTGCAATCGCTGCACCTCGCGCTGGCGCGTCGCCAGCAGCACGCGCCGGTTGTCGTGCTCCTGTTCCAACAGCGCGACCTGCGTGCGGCGTTCAGCGGTGACGCGGGCCGTGTCATCGTCGGCGAGTGCGCTTAGTTCATGGGACAATGACCCGAGCTGCACTTCAGCCTCGCGCAATGCGGCGGCGGCCTCTTCGTGCTCCTGCTCCAGACGTTCACACGACGCTTGCAAACGCTCGCGCTCCTGCCCGGTCTCGTCAAGTAGATTGCGCTGCCACTCGCTTTCCTGGATCAATTTGTCCAGCGCGCCCACCTCGCGCTCCACCGCGCGGTCGGCCTCCTGGCGGCGCTGCACGGCGGTTCGCCGCTGTTCGGTAGCAGCCTGGAGCGCCTTCTGTAATGCCTGGAACTGCGTCTCGTGCTCGCTCAGTCCATCCTGCAGCGCCTTCACCTCGGCCTCCAATGCCGCAGCACTCTCCGGCAACTCACGGCGCTCGCGCTCGCGGGCCAACAATCCCCCACCCTGGGATTTCGACTGCCGGTCCTCACCGCCCGTCACCGCGCCGCTGGAGCGCACAATCTCGCCCTCCACTGTGACAATGCGGAAATTTCCGTGCAGCTTACGGTACAATTCGCGCGCCGCATCCAGGCTCTGCGCGATCGCAGTACGGCCCAACAACAGCAGCACGACAGGCCGGTAACGCGCTTCATAGTTCACCAGTTCCGAAGCGACGCCGATGACGCCATTGCCGCTACCGGCACCGCCGGCAACCTCCAGCACGGGCATTGGATTCAACGTATCCAGCGGCAGAAACGTCGCACGCCCAGCGCGGCGGCGCTTGAGCCACTCGATCGCGGTCTGCGCATCGGCCCATTTCTCGGCGACGACGTCCTGCAACTGCCCACCCAGCGCCGTCTCGATCGCACGATCGAGATGCGCGGGGACGCTCACCAGCGAAGCGACGGTTCCTGGCAAGCCACGCAGTTCAGCACGTTCGGCAGCCTGCATCACCGCGCGCACGCCCGCGTACAGGCCCGCGCCCTCGGCGTGCAAGCGTTCCAATGCCTCCAACCGCGCCGTCACCCGCTGAAGTTCGGCCTGTTTGACACCCAAATCCCGGCGCAAGCTCTCACCTGCAGTGCGCGCCGTCGCCAGCGCTGCATCCAAGCGAGCACCCTCGGCATCGACAGCCTGCAGCGCGACGTCGG
The DNA here is from genome assembly GCA_046260035.1 of Anaerolineae bacterium. Lineage (GTDB taxonomy): Bacteria > Chloroflexota > Anaerolineae > B4-G1 > SLSP01 > DSWT01. The sequence continues at coordinate 3,904 of JBJYXQ010000071.1, read as the reverse complement.
CCTCGTCCAATGCGCGGTGGGCCTGCTCCACGGCGGCCTGCTGCGCGCGACGCCGCTCGGTTGCCGAGGTCACCTGCCCCTCCAACTGCGCCACGCGCTGTGCCAGTTGCGCCAGCCGTTCCGTGGCCTGCTCTAGACGGCTTTGCCGGTCGGCCAGACGGTGGCGGTTTTCCAACGCCCGCGCCTGGGCCTTTCCCTGGCGGCTGAGAAGCGCCTGCCGTTGCTGCTCCACCGCACGATGCGCTGTCTCCGCTTCGGTCAATTGCGCCTGCGCTTCGGCCAACTGAGCTTGCGCGGCTTCAAAGTCTGCCTGTAAGGCCACGATGTCCTGCGCCTCGGCTTCCAATGCCGCGCGTAACGGCGCAAGATTGGCCTGGCCCTCTTCCTGGCGTTCTTGCAACTGGCGGCGGCGCTCGCGGGCCACAGCCAACTCGCGCTGGCGATGTTCCGCCTCGGTGTGACGGGCGCCGCTCTCACGGTGCAGTTCTGCCAATTGCGTGCGCATAGCGGTGATCTGCTGCCGCAACTCCACAATGCGCGTGGTCACCGTCTCGGACGCACCCGTATGCTGGCGCACCTTCTCATCGTGATAGGCCACGCGCTGGCGCGCTTGCTCCAGTTCGGACACGGCCCGTCCCCAGCGATAACCGTACCACGTACGCAACGTCGTGTTGAGTTCAGCGGTCAATCCCGCGTACTGTTCAGCACGTGCGGCCTGTCGCTTGAGACGGCGTAAGTGCGGCTCGATCTCGCCAACGATATCGTAGATACGCTCCAGATTGTGGTGCGTTTCGTCCAGACGGTTCGCCGCATCCTCGCGACGCGTCCGGTACGGCGCGATACCCGCTGCCTGCTCGAACAACGCCAGCCTCTCCTGCGGTCGCAACGCTAGCACCTGATCCACCAACCCCTGCCCGATGATGAGATAGGCATCACGGCCCAGCCCAGCACGGTCGAGCAGATCGCGCAAATCCATCAGGCGCACCCGGCTGCCGTTGAGTATATAATCGGTCTTGCCATCGCGATACGTGCGGCGCTCGACGATGACTTCGGCGAAGTCCACCGGCAGCCAGCCATCGCTATTGTCGAAGGTAATAGAGGCGCGTGCCATCCCTGCACGGGCGCGCTTCCGGCTACCAGCGAAGATCATATCCTCGCCAGTGCGCCCGCGGATCGTCGTCATCCGCTGTTCGCCCAACACCCAGCGGATCGCGTCCGCCACATTGCTCTTACCGCTGCCGTTGGGACCGACAATCGCCGTGATGCCGGTAGGATACACGAAGGTGAGTGGGTCCGCAAAAGATTTGAACCCTTGAACGTCGAGTTGTTTGAGTTTAGACATGGTGCTCCTGTGAAGGCTCCGGCCAAACCGGGATAAACATCTCCCATTGATCGGGATGGCGGCGAATCAACCCCTCGATTTCGGCCAGTACACGCCGTAGATTTAGTGCAAAGTCGGTTTCGGCGTCGCCAGTACGCTCCATCTCCATCGGTGGATTAGCAATCACACTGTAGACACCGCCATTACTATCAGGTTCGTAAACTGTCGCAATTGTCATTACCAGGCAGTCGGTGCGCAGCGGGATACGGATGTAACCGGTCGGTAGGTACGCTGTCGCGCCAAAGAATTCTACGGGTTCATTCCCCTCATTGACCGGGCGATCTACACCGGTGACGACAATGCCACCATCGCGCAAACGCGCCATCGCGTCGCGCAAAGATCTGGGCGAAATCGGGGTGATATCAACATTGCCCTTCTCGCGCAAGCGATTGAAGAATTCAAATCCGGCTGGCGGCTCGGCCAGCGAAAGCGCTTGCATCGGCATGGGCAGATACTGCGAAAGCCCAATGAAGGCCAAATCAAAATTCGACATGTGTGCGCCCAAGATGAAAAGGCCACGCCCAGAGGCGATCCCCTGATCGAGGTAAGCTTTAGCTTGAGCGCTCATGCGCATCGGCGGGATGAACTCCTCTACGTTGGTCCTGCCACGCCCGACGTTGTGGAACAGTTCATAGTAACCGCGATTCGCGTTGCTGATAAGGCGATAGGCGGTCTGATGCAGTTCCTTTTCGGGCGTATCCGGTCCCAAGACGTGACGCAGGTTTGCCCGCACATTCCAATACACATCCGACTTGAAAGTCACCATCAAGCGGGTAATTAGCGCAGTAATGGACTTCCCACCGCGCGGCGGGAGATATTTGCCCAGGTAGAAACCCAGCCGGGTAGACCAGCCTTTGGCGAAAAACGCTTTGGCTCCCACAGAGTTACCCTTGATGCGGCTCTTCGCTCAGCGCGCGAGGTGCTTCGATGAGCACAGGGATACCACGCACTAGACACAACAGTAGCGCCACCCACGCACAAACTTGCGCCACGACATTGACTGTCGCTAACGAAGGGCTGCTGGCAGCAGCCAGGCCGTGTGTCAACGCGAGGAAGAAGAAGGCGACAGCCTTGGCAACCGCAAAGGGGGTGCGCAGCCAGGGAGACTTCACCAGGAAACGCCCTACAGGTGAGCGCATCATCTCAAATGGTGCGAGACCCTTCGAAGGCGCAACAGCCCGAACGGCATCCACGAACGTGCCGCGCATCAACACGACCAAAGGGAAAATAACGGAGATTAGGCCTAGATGAGCGAACACCACCCACATCACGTATTCCACCGCGCGATCGGCAGCAATATCGAGCACGCTACCAAGCACCGACGCTTCACCCCGTTTACGCGCAATAGCACCGTCGAAGCTGTCCATCATTATGAGTAGGATAATCAACGGTGCAGCGATAAGGCGTGGTGTCGCTGTTGGCTGATAGAGCAAGACAATTATTATGACAAGCAAGGGTATCCGTGAAAGTGTAACTATGTTCGCCAGCATTGTTCTTTTACCTTCCTTAATCTAGCACTTATGACACATATGATCGCCAAAGCTATCTTTGAGAGGGAATTTTATCCCCGCCCTTAGGCCACCTCAGGAAGTGTGCAGATGCAGAGGCAACGTACCTGCACGCAACAGGTCTTGCAATCCTCGCAGCACCAGGACTGGGCGCAGGTACGCCGTGTCGGGCAACGGCATCGTCCCAACGTGGGCATTGTGGAGCTTGGCCCACGGCTGCGCCAGCAAAGCATCCAACGCCCACTCTACCGGTTCCAGGAAGCGATCCAGAGCATCGCGTTGGATTTGCAACAATGCGCGCGATGCGCGCGGCGCACCCGCTTTGCCTCGCCAACGCCGCAGCGGCAGCAGGTACACTGCCTGTACTAAAGCATCAGGCATCTCGGCCCCGCCTAACTGCGGCGCGGTCAGGATGAAGATGTAGGGCGTCGTGGCCTCCACGTCGTGCAACACCGCGATTTGTTTATCTTCGCCCAGAACATATGTATGTCCGGCAGGAAAGAGATCCACGTCGCACTGCCATTGCTGGCGTAGGTGACGAACCAACGCCCGGTGTGGCGGATACGTCGCATCGGGCTGGACTTTGGCCGCCCCAACGCCAATCGCCACGCTACCATCGGGCAGACGTCCCCAGAAACGGCTATCTCCCAACTCGAAGTAAAACGCCCGTTCATCGTACACTAAACCTGAAAGCGCGATCAGGCGCAGGGCGCGATCCTTGAGCACGCGCGTCTGTTCACGATCCAGTTGTGGATAAACATCGAAGAGATTCATCAATCACCTGTCAGTTGAATATATCAGAGGCAATTATACCATAAGTGTCCACTGAAAACTGCGTTAGCCCAAGATGTTAGGGCCATCGCATTTAGAACCTATCCGAAAATTATTCGACCGCTTGAATCACTTTTGTATCAGACCTAATAACTGCGTTTCAGAACGTTATTCACAGTGCAAGTTACGCGTGATTGTGCCGGATTTTGCGGCTAAAGCCGCCTTTAAAAAGGTGTTTTTTCGT
>JBJYXQ010000070.1:0-5103 GCA_046260035.1 Anaerolineae bacterium | reverse complement strand
TAAATCGATACGGGGTCAGACCGAGGCTCTCCGTTTTCGAGCTTGAACAATCCAAGCAATTACGCTGGATAGCCGTATTCGTGATAAGGGTGAATATGGGTGATGATGATGCCACGCACCGCCAGGGGATCGAGGCCTGCGCTTTGCAAGCGCCCAATGGGGCCATCAGCACAATCGACCAGCCAGTAGCCGTTGCTTCCGACCACAGCCAGATACGAGTTGGCATGCCCAGCATCGGACAGCGCCGCTGCCACGCCCAAGGGGATAACACAAGGGCTATGAGGTGTCTCGCCCATCCTGACCTCCATTCTCAATGGTTTAAACGGATGAAACGGAAATACCTGCTGATACTTACTGAGCGCGGAAAGAGGAGGCCCCGTCTAAAGTCTACGGTCTACTTCTGCTGTATTTACCGCGTTTGGAAGGAGATACCGCAATAGGCCGCAGCAGCTTTCAGCACCAGCGTCGCGTAGCTTCCCGATTGTAGCGTGAAATGCACCGTAATGGCCTGTCGTCCGGACGCATACTCGTCAGGATAGGGTGCGCTCACCTCGACGGCGGTAGGCGTGAACCAGACCGAACGCTCGCCTTTGGAGAGATAGACGCGCCGCAGAATGCGTGCTTTGAAATCGTGCAACGTCAGCCCTTCCATTTCAAAGACAGTTTCTGCCGCCTCTCCGACCGCCTCCTCGTAACGCGCCGTCAGGCGAGGCAGATCAATCTTTAGCGCCTTAGCCTTATCTGGTACAGCATTTGCTTCGGGCAGGGGAAAGTCTACATCGGCAATCTCTACAGTGCTCGGTGTAGAAACGAAAGAATCGAAATAACACCCCGTGATACGGTTCCATATCCACGACTGGTAAGCCGAAAGATAAATAGAGAGCAAGCGATCCTGGATCAGATTTACTGCTTTTCTGTAGTCGTGAGGATGATCTTTGAGGTATGTGATAACGCTGCGAAAATTCGAGGGGCGCGGGGCCTGGTGTAACAAATAACCCCACTGTCCCCAATGGGTCTGCACAAGCGCCTTGAATTCGCGGACGTTGGCAGGATCGCCGCGCATAGGCTCTTCCAGGTAGAAACGTACTACTTGTTCGGCTTCGCGCAACAAAATCGCCTTACCGATAAAGCCCTTGTCGGATAGTGAGCCAAAACGTTGCTCGTCAAAGTAGTTGGGCAAACCCTGGGCTTCCAACTTCTGTAACGCGTGCGTCAATGCCGGCACATCTTGTTCCGACAAGTCGCGTGCGACGACGGCGAAGCGGTTTCCCAACACGTCCTTCGGTCGAAGCGCACGAGGTCCCCATTGCACGCGCTGCGCCATGAAACCGCGATCTTTGACCTGACCAGGGCCACGCTTGCGGACACTGGCATACTGGACAGCTTCAGCACTGGAATCCTTAAGTGCAGGAAAGACCAGCGCACTCGGGGTCACCTTCAAGCGCGCAGCGAGCCGGTCGCGGACCTTTAACGTGGTGATATTACGTTTCTCCACGCGGTAATAGGCGTAGGCGCCCCGCTCGCTCCCGGGCAGGTCGATTTCTTCTTCAACACGAAAGTCTTCAGGTACACGTTTAATACGCATGATCGCGTCCTAGGGTCCAGCGACAGTGACAGTCACCGTCGGTATAGGCGCAGGCGTGGGTGTGGGCATCTCGTTCACAAAGATGACGTGCTTGAAGCCCAGGCTCAATAACATCGAGTGCAACACATCGCGCGCGTTCTCTTCCGCCTTTTCCAGCAAACCATTCTCAATCGCTGCCTGCAACATCAAGCGCTCGGCCTCCTGCCGGGCAGCGGTCTCCAACTGCATATTCATCCCCGCCACACCTGTACGGCGGTCGTAGACGTAGGTGCGGCTGTTATCCAGGGTAGCGACAAACACCTCCGCGGGAGGAAGGTGCATATACACCGTGCCATCGTAGGTGATCATCAGATCGCCAGGGCCGATATACGACACATCGACGCCCGCAATCATTTCCCCATACGCGATCAACAGCAACCGGTCGCCAAAGAGAAAACCGAGCGGTCCCTGCCCCGACTCCGCCGTGATTACCTTCTCCATCTGGTACGACGCCGTCTCCAGACGGCTTAACGCCTGCACGCCTTCGATGACCGTAGCCGCACTCGGATAAATCGTCGGCGTAGGTTGGGGCAAAAGCTCTTTTGGATCGATGCCGCTTGTGGAAGATGGCTTGCGCGAGCGTGCGAAAATCCACACACTCGCCACAATGATGACGATGACGCCTATCCACATTAGGACGTTTTTCAATCTGAGCATGCCCCTATCCTCTCCAGCAACGTTTGTATTCTTATCTATACATACGTAGCATACTACGATTTGGGCGCATCGTCAACAACGATGTGTATCCGCAACTTGACCATAGCTCGGTTCGTATTACTCTATACAAATTCTTAACAATGGTTCCAGCGAACAAAAACGAAAGTAGAATCCATTTCACACGTTAATTCGTTGGCCATTTTTGGAGGCAATTAGGATGAATAACAGATCAACCCGATTGACGCTACTTTTAATCATCGTCGCGGCGCTGTTCATCTCGCTTGGCTGTACAGTTGGAAATTTCAGCAGCATCGATACTGTGACCGTGGGAGAACTCAACAAGGAAACGCAGACGGTAGAAGTGGGCGACGCCGAAGAAGTGCGCGTGTATATCAAAATGGGTACCGGCGAGCTCAAGGTGAATCGCGGCGCAGATACACTGATGCGCGCCAACTTCACGTACAATGTCGCCGATTGGAAGCCCCAGGTCGATTACACCGTCACAGATGGGAGCGGCCGGCTGAACATCCGCCAGCCAAACAGCGACCAAATCTCAATCCGCAGCGACATCCGCTACACGTGGGATCTCAAATTCGACGAGGAGACTCCGCTGGATATGCGTGTCGAGTGCGGCGCGGGTAGCGGCGATATCAATCTGAGCAAACTGAACGTGACGCGATTTGATGGCAAACTGAGCGCAGGAGACTTCACGATCGACTTGAGCGGCAACCAAAGCCTGGAGTACCTCGAATTGGATGTGGGGGCTGGCGATGCTACCGTGGACTTGAATGGCGACTGGGAGCATGACGTTGAAGCCTACATTCAGGGCGGCATCGGGAATACCGTCCTGCGCTTACCCAAAGACATCGGTGTACGCGTCATCGTCAACAAAGCCATCGGCTCGGTCGACGCGCAAGGTCTCACGCGTGATGGCGACGTGTACGTCAACGATGCCTACGGCGTATCCCCGGTCACCGTGGAGATCAATGTCCAGACCGGCGTCGGTGAGACCTCGCTGGAAGTTGTGGAGTAAGTTTCACTCTTGCGAGGACTCAAGGTCTGAGTCCTCGCAAGATTCGCGTTCGAGCCACACGACCAGCGCCAGCGAAAAGCAGAAGACGAACGCCAGATCGATCACAAAATAGGACGCATCCACCACCCCGTGCGCCAGGAAATCGGCCATCGATGCCATAATCCCTAGTGCAAGTGCCCGTATCTCTGGATGTTCATCGCTGTGCAAGGGCCAAGCCTTGCGCCAGAATGTTACTTGTAATCCCAAAAACACCACCAAGCCTAGCAAACCGAGCCGCGACGCAAAATCCATCACGAGATTATGCGGATGCGCGAGGTTAAATTCCTCCCACGCCGTCGGCAAGACGTAGCGGGTGCGATAGGCGTAGAGGAAGTTATCCGGTCCCACACCTAACAGGGGATAATCGCGAATCATCCCCCACGCGCTGTGCCACAGCGACAGCCGGAAGCCTGTCGTGCCCCCGCTCAGGTCAAACATCCCGGCAAAGCGCGGCGTGCGCAGCAGCGGGATCAACGCGACGACGCCGATCAATAACACAACGATTGTTGCGCGTCGCCAACGCGGCCCGCCGAGGATACCCAACAGCAGCAGCGCCGCCGGGATACCCAGGACGATCGCGCCGCGCGAAAGGCTCAAGAGCAACGCAGCTCCTACCGGCGCGCACGCCAGCGCATACAGCCAGCGCCGCCGCGAACCGAAGAGATCACGCAAGAACATCCTAACCCGGTTTTGCACAGACGACGTCCCGCCGAAGAACACGACCGCCAGCATCAGCGGCAGCGCCCGGCCCAGGTACAGCCCCACGTTGTTGGGCGAGCCGTAAACGCTATGCAATCGCCGCATCCCGCCCTCCGCCGTGATCACGTCGCCCAGGACGAAATACTGCACCAGCCCTACTACGGCAACCATCACCGCACTACATACGAAGGCATCGATAATACGTCGCCGCTCGCGTTTCTCCAAAGGCAGCGCGATCAGCGCCAGGTAGAACAGCACAGGTTCAAGAATAACGAGGCGCAGTTCGCGCAGCGCCTCGTGCTGGTGTTGCGCGAAGAGCGTAGAGAGTATCGCCACAACAACAAACGCGCCCATCCACAGCACCTGCCGGCGCGGCAGACGTGGTCGCCACCCCGTCTTCCAGCTCCCCACCACCTGCACGAAACTGCCGACAAGCGTGGGCAGCAATATCAATTCCGCCAGCGAGAACGACTTACCGAGTAGCGAGAGTGGATGCATATACAACGGCGCGGCGAACAACGTGAGCGCCAGCCCGAGCGCCGGCCGCATAAAGACGATGAACGACACCAGCGCGCCCGCGCCGAGTGTCAGCAGCATCCACGGCGAGAAGTAGTACAATCCTGCCGCCAGGAGCAGCGCGAACTGCTCGCCACCGTCGCCCAAGCGGCGGAAAACCCCTTGCCCCATCATCACCTGCCAGGCAGCAAAGAGATAGATCGCGCTCAACCCCGCCGTTAACACAACCTGACCACCCTCACGCAGCCAGCGCCATCCTTTGGCGAGACTCTGTCCCAGACGCCCCCACGCCACGCGCCGCCCGGCAAAAAGTGCCAGCACCGACCCTCCCACACCGAGAATTACCAACGCCGCGTAGCCAAACGTATCCATAGTCGTGTCTGGCTGATTCGCGACACGCCAATCGACCAACGCCCACTGATCCCAGCCACGCTCCGCGACGACCTCGACGGTGTGTTGCCTGTAGGGCAGGTTCTCCGCCAGGGGGACGGTCGCCACCGCTGCCAACGGATCGTAGAGGACGACATAAGCACGG
>JBJYXQ010000069.1:0-8099 GCA_046260035.1 Anaerolineae bacterium | reverse complement strand
CTGTTTGCCGTCTACCCTTTTTATAGGGTTGGTCTATAATGGACGTAGACTATCGAGAAGGATAAGCCGCTTGACCCTTAACGTCATTTTGCTCTTTACCAGTGTTTTCGCCGTATCGACCGCCGTAATCATGATCAAAGCCAGCACACTGCACCCGGTGCTGCTGGCCGCGCTACGCCTGTTTGTGGCAGCGGCAGTCCTAACGCCAGTCTTCATCCGCGAATATCGCCGCCACCGCAGCACATACTCGTGGACGCAGGTACGCGCTTCGCTGCTGCCGGGCCTGATCCTGGCAGCGCATTTCATCTCGTGGACCATCGGTGCGAGGATGGCACCCACCGCCAACGCCAGTTTCATTATCGGTCTGGTGCCGCTAGCAATGCCGTTCTTCCTCGCGATACTGATCCGGGAACACCTCACCCGCAACGAGGTTTTGGCGACGGCTATCGCGCTCGGGGCAGTGATCGTGCTTACCATCGCTGACCTGAATCTCAGCGCTGAATATTTCTGGGGCGACGTGATCTGTTTCGTCTCTATGCTCTTCTACGCCGGTTATATGGCGCTCGGGCGCAAGAATCGTCACTTTCCGAGCGTGTGGCTGTATCTCGTCCCGCTGTACGCTGTTGCAGGCGCAGTGTGTTTCGTCATCGCCCTCTTTCTCGTCAATCCCCTTCAGCCATACAGCGGAAAAGACATCTGGCTCATACTTGGTTTGGGGATCATCCCTACAGTAATCGGGCACTCGTTGATCAACCGCGCGATGAAGTATTTCCGCGGGCAGCGGGTGAGTATCGTCAATATGGGGCAATTCGTGTTCGCAGGGATTCAGGCATATTTTGTCTTTGGCGAAATCCCGCATAAGCCATTCTACATCGCCAGCGGATTGTTGGCAGTCAGTGCAGTCATAGCAATGCAAAAAGTAAGGAGGTCATGATGCAATACCGAGAGTTAGGAAGGACTGGATGGAAAGTATCTGCGATCAGTTTCGGTGGGTGGGCTATCGGTGGAACATGGGGAAAGGTGCAAGATAGCGAAAGCCTGGCAGCATTGCATCGTGCGGTTGATTTAGGTGTCAACTTTTTCGACACCGCCGACGTCTATGGCAACGGGCGCAGCGAACGCCTGCTCGGTAAACTGCGCAAAGAGCGCAGTGAAAATATCTACATCGCCACGAAAGCTGGGCGACGCCTGAACCCCCATATCGCCGAGGGGTACAACCGTGAGAATCTCACCGCCTTCGTCGATCGCAGTCTCAAGCTCCTAGATACCGACGCCCTCGACCTGCTGCAACTCCACTGCCCGCCAACACCGGTTTTTTATATGCCGGAAGTCTTCGGTGTACTCGACGACCTGGTCACAGCCGGGAAAATTCGCCACTACGGCGTGAGTGTGGAAAAAGTCGAGGAGGCGCTCAAAGCCATCGAGTATCCGAATGTGAAGACTGTACAAATTATCTTCAACATGTTCCGCCACCGGCCCTCCGAGTTGTTCTTCGAGCAGGCAAAAAAGCGCAACGTCGGCATCCTGGCACGCGTCCCGCTGGCCTCAGGGATGCTTACCGGAAAGTTCAAGTCCGACAGCAAATTCGCACCTGAGGATCACCGGGCGTTCAACCGCGACGGTGAAGCCTTCGACCGTGGAGAGACCTTCTCTGGTGTAGATTACGATGTAGCCTTGCAAGCCGTCGAAGAACTCAAAGCCGTCTGTCCAGAAGGCATGAGTATGGTGCAATTCGCGCTGCGTTGGATTCTGATGTTCGACGCAGTGACGTGCGCGATCCCGGGCGCCAAGCGTCCTTCGCAGGCCGAGGAAAACATCGCCGCCGCCGATATGCCGCCGCTCTCGGACACGGTGATGGCCGAAGTACAGCGCATTTACGATCAATACATCCGCGAGTTGGTGCACCACTATTGGTAAACCTATGACCAAACGCGACGTTATCCGCACCGTGCTGAAACACCAGCGTCCACCTTACGTTCCGTGGTCGTTGGGTTTCACGCACGAAGCGGCGGCGAAACTGCGCCAACACTTCGGGCAGGAAGACCTGGAGCCCTTCCTACACAATCACTTGCTTGGATTGGGCAACGGTGTGGGCTTCTTCACCAATTTAGGCGACGATCTGGTGCAGGACGTGTTCGGCGTCGTGTGGGATCGCAGTGTGGACAAGGACATCGGTGTGGTCAAAGGGCAGGTGTTGACGGAGCCAACGCTCGCAAACTACACCTTTCCCAACCCGCACGATCTATGCTTTTTCGCGGACATACCCGGTAAAATCGCGCAGTTCGGTGACCGGTTTCGCGTATTTCAGATCGGATTCAGTCTCTACGAACGTGCCTGGACATTGCGCGGGATGGAGAATCTGATGATGGATTTAATCGATCACCCGCAGTTTGTTCACGAGTTGTTCAACGCCATCGCCGATTACAATATCGCGCAGATCGAAAAGGCATTGACCTACGACATTGACGCCGTTTACTTCGGCGATGATTGGGGACAACAGCGTGGCTTGCAGATGGGGCCGCGTCTCTGGCGGAAGTTCATCTATCCTGTGCTCCAACGGATGTACGCCGCCGTGCGCGATGCCGGCAAATATGTCTTCATCCACTCCTGCGGAGACGTGGATGAGCTTTTCGATGACCTAATCGCCATCGGCCTCAACTGCTTCAACCCGTTCCAGCCAGAAGTGATGGATGTCTTCGCGCTGCTCAAGCAGCATCGTGGGCATTTGGCCTTCCACGGAGGGCTTTCGACGCAACGTACGCTACCTTACGGTTCCGTGGATGATGTTCGCCGCGAAACACAGCGGCTACTCGACGCGGGGCGCGACGGGGGCTACATCTTCGCGCCTGCGCACGCCGTCGAAGGCGATGTCCCACTGGAAAATATGTTAGCATTCATCGAGCAGTTGCACGCGCAACCTGGCTACAAGCAAAATCTTGGCTTATAATGACCTACCAGAGGCTGAAGTGAGGGTGCTAAGCTATGCGGAATAAGTCTGTCCCATTACGTATAAGACTCATCGGCAGCATTTTCGTCATAACGGCGATTATTCTAATGCTGTTCTATCTCCCCATGCGGCAAATCCTGATCAAGAGTTACACCAATCTGGAAGAGCAGACTGTATCCCGCAATATTCAGCGTGTGTTAAATCAAATCACCGACACCGTCGAAGATATCACGAAAATCACCGCAGATTACGCCAGTTGGGATGATACGTATGCCTATATGGAAACGCTCAACCAGGCTTATATCGACTCCAACTACATCGATACCACCTACAGCAACAACCGGATCAATGTTGTAATGTTGATCAATACATCCGGGGAAATCCTATATGCCGACGCCTACGATTTCAACGAGGAAACCTTCATCCCAATCCCCGAACAACTCCTGGCACTCAACCCCGACGATCTTCTACTAGCTCCCATCCACTCAGAAGATGAAGTGCAAGGGCTCATCGTCGTGGAAAACCAGCCCATGTTTATTGCATCCCAGCCCATCCTCACCAGCAGTTCGGAAGGGCCAACTCGCGGCGCACTGATTGTGGCGCGTTTTCTGAATGAGGATATGGTCACACACCTTGCCGAGACCTTGCAACTGTCTCTTGAAATTGCTCCCACAGCAGAGCCAGCGATTGACCCACAATTCCAAGCCGCCCAGGATACTATGCTGAAGACAGATGTAAATATGCTGGTAAAGGCAGAGGAACAACAGAGCATCAGCGGCTATACAATCGTGAAGGACATATATGACAATCCAGCCGTAATCATGCGTATCAATAGTCCCAGGGAAATTTTTGCGCAGGGTAGGACCACCCTAATCTCCCTAGGCTCAGCCATCATGCTCGCGGGTGTGGCGTTCAGCGCAGCAATGTGGTGGCTCCTGGGGAAGTTGGTGCTTGCACGCTTGAGCGACTTCCGCGCCGACGTCGCCCACATCGGTGTTTTAGGCAGCGGTGGCGATTTTTCCAGGCGTGTGCCGGTAGAAGGCGAAGATGAACTCTCCCAACTCGGTACCACGGTTAACGTGATGTTGGACAACCTGGAACAGAACCAGAGGGAACTGCTGATCCAAAAACAACGCTTTGAGAATCTCGTCTCGGTAGCCCGGGCGACTGTTGAACGACCTGATCTCGATGCGACCATGAGAAATGCATTGGAAGCCGCGCGCGTGATCACCGATGCTGAACGCGGTAGCGTGTTTGTACTAGACGAACTCGGCGTGGTAACGCACAGCATCCTCGCTCGTGAGAACGTGAGCAATGTCGAACGGCAGGAAGTGGTCGGTCAGGTCATGGATATCGGCTTAGCCGGATGGGTGGCACGCCATCGTCAGGCCGTGTTGGTGGACGACACCGAACAAGACCCACGCTGGTACCCGCTGCCAGACATCCCTTACGTAGTGCGCTCCGCACTGGTCGTCCCCATCTTTAGTGGGCCGCGCAAACTCGGCATCCTGACACTCACCCACCCCGAGATTGAGCATTTCGACCAGGATGACCTAGAGTTGATGCAGGCCGCTGCCGATCAAATGGCCCTGGCGATTCGGAACGCGCAGATCTACGATGATCAACGGCGTTTAGCTGAACGCCAGACTACGCTCTACGAAGCATTACGTACTTTTGGCACGCTGCTCGATCCAGACGCCGTGCTGCTGGTAGCAGTCGAAAGAATCGCCCAGATGACGGACTGGCCCGTCGTCACGATTCTTTTGCCCGACAAGAGAACCGAAAAGCTGGCGTTGCGAGCCAGTGCGGGCCAACTTCCTCTCCCCGAGCAATGGAGCATTGATCCCAGCTATGGCAACATCGGGCGCGCCTTCCGCACAGGCGAACTGCTCTATGTCGACAACACACAGACGCATACCGCCGGCGTGACCATATATGAACCGGCTGGTTCGCAGATCGCCGTCCCCCTGCGCTACGGACAACGCACCCTGGGCATTTTGAATATCGAACACGAGGGTGTTTATGCCTTTAGAGCCGATGATGTTATCCTGGCAGAGTCGCTGGCTGATGCCATCGCGCTGGCATTGGAAAACGCGCAAATACACAATCATGTGCGTCAATATGCGTCAAACCTCAACATGATGTACTCGTTAGCGCAGGTGACCAGTCGTTCGTTGGAGCTTGAAACCATACTTCCCGAAGCACTAGATCACATCTTGGAGTCCCTCGAATTTGAGGGCGGCTTCATCAGCCTATTCGATCCGCAAGATGGACAACTCCAACTCGCCACCACGCATGGTATCCCCGCCAGTATGATCGAGCAACTACAAGCCGTTCTGAATCAAGATACGGTCCGAGATTATATTGCGCAACAGCATATTCCTATGCTGATTGAGGATCTGTCCAAACAAACGCCAATGATTGCCAGATTAAAGACCGAAGCACCACAACTCTTTGAGCGCCTCCAGGAGTGGAACATACACACATACATCGGAACACCTTTGGTCCAGCAAGGGCAAGCATTGGGGATGATCGGCATGGTCGCGCGTGAGGCACGCATACTGTCCTCGAACGATCAAGCGCTGCAGGTCACCTTGGTTCAACATCTCGCCACAGCGATCACCAACACGCGCCTGTTCCAGGCCATCATCGACGAACGCAGCCGCCTGCAGGCGCTTATCGAGTCTTCGAGCGACGGCATCATCTTCATCGATGCAAACCAAAGAGTGCCAGTCATCAATGCCGCCGCGCTCGAGTTCCTGGACTTGTCGGTCACACCACAGGAATGGATCAACCGCACCACGCTCGACTTTTTGAGTATCCTGCGCCAGTGCGCACCAGAAGCTGCACAAACACTGCTTAAGGAGCTAAAGCGCGTGCAGCACGCTGATGCGGAACCCGCCGAAGGGGAGTTCGAGGTGTTCCCACGAACAATCCACTGGTACAACCTCCCTGTGACAGCCGAAGACGCAGCACTAGGTCGTCTGATTCTTCTCCACGACGTGACTGCCGAGCATCTTGTGGAACGTATGCGCGAAGACCTGACACGCACCACAGTTCATGACCTGCGCAATCCCCTCACCAGCATTTCCGGTGCCATCAAGTTGCTGGAGGAGGGAATCCAGGACGCACTTACGGACGAGCAACAACGGCTCTTGAACATTGCCAACCGCAGTACTTTGCGTATGCTGAATTTGGTCAATGCGATTCTAGATATCAGCCGGCTGGAAGACGGGCAAATGCCATTGGAGCATACCATCATCAACCTGCACGATTTTGTTAAAGACGTTATCCAATCCCAAATGCCGCTTGCCATTGACAAAGATCTACACATCGAAAACGTGCTTCCCACGGAACTGTCACCGGTTGTAGGCGATCGAGGATTATTGGAGCGAGTTTTTCAAAACCTTATCGGCAACGCAATCAAATTCACCCCCTCTGGCGGAACGATACGGATCACCGGACGAGAGGGAAATGAAGATCCTGCCAAATTACACATCTCGGTCAGCGATACCGGGACAGGAATTCCGCCGGAAATCCAGGGCCGACTATTCGAGAAATTTGCGAGCGGTAAGCAGTCTGGGCGCGGCACCGGACTGGGACTAGCTTTCTGCAAAATGGTCCTTAACGCGCACAAAGAGAATATCTGGGTAGAGAAAAGTGATGAGCGAGGTACAACCTTCACGTTCACCCTTTCGCATCTATAATGCAGTAGTTTCGCAACTTTCCTTTTGATGGGATACAGGTTGAAAGACTTATATTCTGTCCAAAAACTAAACACGTAGCTGCTGTAATAAAGGACAACATCATGTTAACAGAACGCGAACGTTTCCTTCAGACTTTGTTTTTCGGCAATCCAGACAAAATCCCCCTCTCGCCTGGCGGGCCACGCGAATCCACTTTGGAAGCATGGCATACACAAGGATTACCAGAGGATGTCGCTTGGTACAATTACCTGATGGAATTGCTGGGTATTGAGCGACCTTCCACAAAACCGCGCGTAGGCACAGGTGTTTCCTTCATTATGATCCCCACCTTTGAGGAAAAGGTACTAGAACACCGCGATGGACACTACATCGTCCAGGATTGGATGGGCGCGATCACCGAAATCTCCGACACGTACGATTACACCTACATCCGTTCGGCCAAGGACTTTGTCACCCGCAAGTGGCACGAATTCCCGGTCAAAACCCGTGCCGACTGGGAAGAGAAGATCAAATGGCGCTACGATCCCCACGACCCTGACCGCTTCCCCGCTGACCTCGAGGCGCGCTGCGCCGCGCTACGCGAGCGGGATTATGTGCTGCACCTCACCTTCAGCGGACCGTTCTGGCAACTACGCGAGTGGTGTGGCTTTGAGGGACTGTGCTTCCTGATGGTCGAACAGCCGGACTTTGTCGCGGAGATGGCCGAATTCTGGATGAATTTCGTCCTCGAAACCCTGGAACCCATTCTACGTTTAGCCCCACCCGATCACATTCGCTTCAACGAAGATATGGCCTACAAGATGCACAGCATGATCTCGCCCAAGATGGTGCGGCGGTTCATCATGCCGGGATGGGAAGCGTGGATCGAGGCCATTAAGGCTGCCAATTCGCGCTGTGTGGTAGAGATTGACTCTGACGGCTACGTAGGCGAACTGATTCCACTGTGGGTAGAGGCCGGTGTGGACGCGTGCTCACCGGTGGAGGTCGCCGCGGGGAACAACATTATCGCCTTCCGCAAGCAATACGGAACGCAGATGGCCTACCATGGCGGCATCGACAAGCGCGCCCTGGCTAAGGGCGGCGACGTGATGCGCGCCGAACTGATGCGCGTGATCCCGCCGCTACTGGAAACCGGGGGCTTCATTCCCAGTTGCGATCACGGCGTCCCGCCGGATATCTCATGGCCGAATTTCATTGAGTACACGCGGCTGCTTGCTGAGTTGACAGGATGGCTATAGGGGGACAGGAAATCGGACGTGAGATTGGTTTTGCTGAATTGAGTAGATAACATACAATAGAGTGAAACCAAGTATCCTCTGGACAGAATGCAGCGTTGTCCCGGCTTAATAGAATGGCACAGTTTTCATAGTGGGAGTGTGTGGATTCCGACATAATGATTAAAGGACTCTTTCTTCTAGGCACAAAAGTTTACGACCAAATCTACG
>JBJYXQ010000068.1:0-9046 GCA_046260035.1 Anaerolineae bacterium | reverse complement strand
ACTTAGCGTATCCTGTCTCTTGCAGGAATTCGGCAAGGGCTTCCTGCCAGGGGCGCAGGCGGATGCCGAGAGCGGCGGCGGCATTGTTTGCCAGGGGCGCGTAGAGAGGCGGCGTGCTAGCACGCGGGTAGTCCGCCGAAGTGATGGGATTGACCGGAACCGCTTCGCGCCCGCTAAATCGCAGAATTTCCTGCGCAAACTCATACCGCGATGCGACACCCTCATTGACCAGGTGGTAGATACCGTATGCGTGCGTCTCGATCAGCGCAATAAGTGCCCGCGCCATATCCACCACGTAGGTGGGACTCCCTACCTCGTCGGTAACGACCTTGAGGCTACCGCGTTCGTCGGCCAACTCGATGATGCGGTGGGGGAAGTTGCGTCCGCCAGCCGCGTAGAGCCAGACTGTCCGCACGATATAGAAGCGTGCGAGCAGGTGCTGCGTGTACCATTCGCCCGCCAGCTTCGAACGCCCGTAGGCATTGATCGGGTTGGTCGCGGCCCACTCGTGGTACGGTTCGGTAGCACAGCCATCGAAAACCTCGTTGGTGCTCACGTAGAGCATCTCCGCCCCAACCTCGGCGGCGGCGAGCGCAACGTTCTGCGTCCCCATGCCGTTGACGCGATACGCCAGCGCCGGATCACGGGCACAGCCATCGACGTTTGTCAGTGCCGCTGGATGCAGAATCAGATCGGGGCGAAAATCCCGCGTCAGCGCGAGCAACGCGCCATGGTCGGTGATATCGTGTTCCGGCAGATCAAGACCAAGAACGTCGTGAGCAGTCAGCAATGGGAGCAATGTCCGCCCAAGCTGGCCTTTGTGTCCGGTGAGGAGAATTTTCATGAGCACCTCCTGAAAAATAGTCGAAAGTCTCAAAAACTTTGACCCGTCCTGGCGACTCAACAGTGATATTTTCGTCAATTAGATTGCTGGACAGAAAGCTCAAAAAGATTATACTCTGGACACGTGAAGTGTCTATTGCATGATTGCCCTTTTTTACCACAAGGGACAAGGAGAAGCATATGGCTCAAAAAACATTCCCCGGTCGCGGCAAGGTCGCTATCGTGCGCACGACGCCGGAGACCGTTTTAGACGATTACGCCCGGCTGATGGACCTGGCGAATTACCGCGAAGTCCTGCCCGCCGAGAACAAAACGCTGCTTAAAATCAACATTTCCTGGCAGACATGGTATCCTGCCTGTTCTACCGCCCCTTGGCAACTGGAAGGCGTCATCCGCAAACTCCAGGCCGACGGGTACACCGACCTGCTCGGCGTCCACAACGATACGGTTGTCGTGGACACGAGTGACGGCGAAGCCAACAACAAGCAACGCTACGTCACCGACAAGTATAACGTTCCCTGCGCTTACATCTACAAACCGGAAGTGCCCTGGGTGCGCTACGAACCCAAGCAGCCCTTCCTCGTTTTGGACGACGTCTATCCCGAAGGGGTTTACATCCCCGAACTTCTCATTGGCAACAACATCATCCAACTGCCCACGGTGAAGACACACGTCTTCACGACGATTACCGGCGCGATGAAGAATGCATTCGGCGGCCTGCTCGGGCGCAAGCGCCACTGGACGCACAGCGTCATCCACGAGACGCTGGTGGACCTGCTCACGATCCAGCAAGACATTCATCCCGGCCTCTTCGCAGTGATGGACGGCACGTTTGCCGGGGACGGTCCCGGGCCACGCGCGATGCACTGGCACGAGAAGAACGTGCTGCTGGCATCGGCGGACCAGGTCGCCATTGACGCGGCCTCGGCACTGCTCCAGGGCTTTGATCCCCTGACGCTGCCCTTTATCCGCATCGCGCACGAACTGGGGCTGGGTGTGGGCGATCCGGACGAGATCGAATTCGTCGGTGATATGGACGCTTGCGAAGAACGCTGGTGCTTCAAAACCGACGATACGTTCGCCAGCCGGGGACAGAAGGCCATCTACCATGGCGTGCTCAAGCCATTCGAGTCGCTGTTGCTGCGCGGCCCGATTGTGCCGTGGTCGTATTTTGCCAGTAACTTCTACCACAATGTCTATTGGTACCCGGTGGTAGGACGCAAACGGGTAGAGGCCGCACTTGAAACGCCGTGGGGCCAGCTCTTCAGCCACTATGGGGCCGATGCCGGCCTTGAGGGTGCAGTACTCCCCAGCGTGGAAACCAAGACCGCGCTGCAGGGCGCTGCTGTCCTCGGCGGTGGGCTCGTGGCATTGGGTGGTCTTGCCGCGCTGTTAGGCGGTCTGCGGCGCAAAGGATAGCAAGAAGCAGGAGGCAAAAGGAGGGAGACGATGCTCGACGTGCTGTTGATATTTTTCTTGAGCCTGGGACCAATGATGCTCTACGCGATGGTGCTATGGTGGTTCGACCGCTACGAAAAAGAGCCACTGCCGTTGCTCATCGCGGCATTTCTCTGGGGCGCGATCCCCTCAATTATTCTGGCGTTAATCTTCGAGATCATTCTGGATATCCCAATTATCGCCATCAGCCCCAACCAGCTTACCTATGACCTACTTGGTGCATCGGTCGTCGCGCCGCTGGCCGAAGAGGGCGTCAAGGCCCTGGCCCTGTTGATATTGTTGCTCTTGCTGCGACGCGAGATCGACAGTCCGATGGACGGCTTGATTTACGGCGGCATCGTCGGCTTTGGCTTCGCCGCCGTCGAGAACCTCTTCTACCTCTTCGGCGCTTACGTCGAACAAGGTGTCGGCGGCGTGCTATTCCTGGCCTTCATGCGCGCGGGACTTTTCGGTCTCAATCACGCAATGTACACCGGCTTTACCGGATTGGGAATCGCTCTCTCGTTGGAAGTGCGCAACAAAGTGCTGAAGGTAGTCTTCGTCCTAGCAGGATTTGCCATGGCGATGCTGGCTCACGCCGTTCACAATGCCTTTGCGACGTTCACCGGCTACAGTGGCGGCTTCATCCCTCTTGTGGTTGCAGCAATCGCCGATTGGGGCGGCATCATTTTCTTGATCATCATTGCCGTCTGGTCCTTTTTCATAGAACGCAAACGCATCATCGCCTATAGCCAGGAACTTGCCAAACTCCAGATTATCCCCCAGGCAGAAATTGATGTCTTGAAGTCGACGTTTCGGCGGCGCATGGCCCGCCTCAAGATCCTGCTCACCGGCAATGTGAAAGGCTGGTGGAAGGCGCAACGCTATCAACTCAAGTTGACCGAGGCTGCTTTTGCCTGGCATCGTATGAACCACGGCGATTCTAAAGCGCAAAAGAACCTCATCCGCCTGGAACAACAATTTCAAGCCTTGCGTAAGGATCTGGTCATCGACAACCAGATCGCTATTCGGTAGGTCCGTATGCTGGCGAAGATCGGCAGCGCTGCCGTATTGGGCCTTGAAGCCCTGCCCGTCGAGGTCGAGGTGGACGTGCGCCGTAGCGGGCAGGCGGGTATTATGACGCTCGTCGGTTTGCCGGATGCCGCTGTCCGCGAGAGCAGTGAGCGCACACGCGCCGCCATCCGCAATAGCGGCCTGACGTTCCCCGGCGACAAACGCATTACCGTCAACCTGGCCCCCGCTGACCTGCGCAAGGAAGGCCCGGCCTACGATCTCCCCATTGCCATCGGCATCTTGATGGCAAGCGGACAGGTGCCGCCTGATGCGCTGGATGGTGCCATCCTTATGGGCGAACTCTCACTCGACGGAACACTGCGGCACGTGCGTGGCGTGCTCCCAGTCGCCGATATGGCCCGGTACAGCGACGCCACCACGCTGTATGTCCCCGCCCACGACGCAGCGGAGGCAGCATTGATCCCCGGCCTGCAAGTTTACCCGGTCGCCTCACTGGCAAGCCTGGTGGCGCATCTGCAAGGTTTCGCGCACATCGCGCCCTACACACCAGCGGATCACTACACCGAACAGTCTCCACCGCCAGCCGTGGACTTCGCCGAAATCCAGGGGCAAGAACACGCCAAACGCGCCCTCGAAGTCGCGGCAGCCGGAGGGCATAACCTGATGATGGTCGGCCCTCCCGGCGCGGGCAAGACATTGATGGCCCGAGCGCTTCCCGGCATCCTGCCCCAGCTCTCATTGGAAGAAGCCCTCGAAGTGACACGCGTCTACAGTATCGCAGATCAACTCTCCACCGATACGCCACTTGTCCAGATACGACCTTTCCGCGCGCCGCACCATACGATCAGCAATGCCGGTCTCGTCGGGGGTGGCAATTGGCCCAGGCCCGGCGAGATCAGCCTGGCGCATCGTGGCGTGCTCTTCCTTGATGAGTTGCCGGAGTTCAACAGCCGCGTTCTCGAGGTGCTGCGCCAGCCGATGGAAGACAAAACCGTCACCATCAGCCGTGCGCACGGCAGTTTGACCTTCCCTGCCAGCTTTATGCTAATCGCGGCGATGAATCCATGTCCATGCGGCTACTACGGCGATTCCGAACGCCCATGTACCTGTTCTATGGGCGTGATACAGCGCTACCGCAAGCGCATTTCCGGCCCACTACTGGACCGCATCGACATCCACATGGAAGTCCCTCGCGTGGCCTACGACAAGCTGGCGAACGCCACCCGAGGCGAGTCGTCGAACGCGATCCGCGCGCGCATCGGCGCGGCGCGGGAGCGCCAGCAGCAGCGCCTCGCAGGCACCAGTCTGGTCTGCAACGCGGATATGGGACCCGCACAGATTCGTCAGTTCTGCACCCTGCGCGAGGATGCCCAGGCCCTGATGCGTTCGGCAATGCGCCAGATGCACCTAAGCGCGCGGGCGTACCACCGCATCCTCAAGGTTTCGCGCACGATCGCAGATTTGGAAGGCACGGAGGGGATTCAGACGCACCATCTGGCCGAGGCACTGCAGTATCGGGCGCGGGTGTTGGATATGTGAGAAATAAAATATCGGCCAACGTCCAGTGTTGTTAACTCTCGCCGATGTTGGGCTAACTCATAACAATAATTTGCACAATCCCGTAAATTCAGTTATCATCTTAACGTCGAGGTTGGACATAGAACACACCGTTCGCGTAAAGGAACGAGCAGAGCATCAGTGTTTTTACCCGCTGCACACTCCGCAGGATCAGGGGTACTGTAAGTTATGACAATTAATCCAGGACAAATGCTACAAGGTCGCTATCGCATTGCTGGACTTTTGGGCCAGGGTGGCATGGGCGCAGTCTACCGTGCCTGGGATGTGCGCCTAGAGGGCGCCGTGGCGCTCAAAGAGATGGTTCCACCTCCAGAACTGGATGAAGCCGAGTTACACCAAATGCGTGAGCAGTTTAAACAAGAAGCTGTAATGCTTCGCCGGCTGAATCACACAAACCTGGTAAGAGTGATCGATTTCTTCGAAGAAGCGGAAAACACCTACTTGGTGATGGACTTTGTAGAAGGGGAGAGCCTAGCCGATCGTATTCAGCACGCAGGGAAGATACCAGAGGCTGTGGTGCTAACCTGGGCTGAACAACTCCTGGATGCGTTGGCGCATTGTCATAACAACAATATTCTCCATCGTGATATTAAACCACAAAACGTCATTATTCGTCCTAATGGGCAGGCCGTGCTCGTCGATTTTGGTTTGATAAAGGTGTGGAACCCTAGCGCTCCTCAGACCAAAACGCTCATGCGTGGCATGGGAACCCCGGAATACTCACCGCCAGAGCAGTATGACGCCAGATATGGACACACCGATCCACGCAGTGATATTTACAGTCTCGGGGCGACCCTGTACCATGCACTGACCGGAGATGCCCCGCCATCGGCATCCACTCGAATCGCCGATCCCGAATTATATACGCAGGTATGGCAGCAGGTAAAAGGCGTAAGCGAACGCACATGTCACGCCATTCAGAAATCTTTGGAGTTGCCGCGTACGCAACGCTGGCCCAGTGTTGAAGCCATGGCGGAAGCGTTAGACCTCAAAATTGCCAACCTTGATCCATCCTCTAAATCCGCCAAAACGCAACGCTCATCACGGAAAAGAAAGACGCGGAAAACATATCAGGGCACCATACCACTACCAGGCGTTGACACCAGCGCATCACATCGCTACACAGAGCGACGTTTTCGCGGTTGGTGGCTGGCCGTTTCGTTGTTGATCTTAATTGGGTTAGGTGCTGGAGGCTATTTCAGTGGGATTTTCGCGAATGTATATTCGTCATTGTTGGCTTCGCCAACAATGACGCCCTCGCTTACCCCAACGACGACATTGACCGCAACGCACACACCTGCCCCGACCCATACGCCGGATGCTACAGCTACTGGCGCCGCTGCTACGGTCATTGCTGCGGCAATGACCGTCGGCGCGCCCACGCAAACACCCACATTGACGCCTTCGCCGACCATCACGCCGCGCCCAACGAGGACGCCGCGTAAAACGTCAACACCTAGCGTAACGCCGAGCGCGACAGGGACCTTGAAACCCACCGCGACCGCTACAAAAGCACCGGGCAGCACACTGCCCACAGCCACCCCCATAGCGACTTCTCCCGGCGGGATTGTCACCTTTGAGCAAATGGGGACCTGGCAGCGTGGGGATCAACCCTATGGGGAATTGTCACAAACTCAAGAACAAGTGCACGGCGGCAGCTATGCGGCCAAATTGAACTATGATTTCCCCGGAACGGGCGATGATTTTGTCGTGTTTTCGCAGTTCAGGTATCTGGCAGGCACACCCAATATGTTTAGCGCCTGGGTATACGGCGATGGCTCTGGGCATTTTGTGAATCTGTGGATACAGGACGCGCAAAACGAAGTCTGGGCAGTGCATTTGGGGCGCGTTGGCACGGCCGGTTGGAAACAAATGAGCGGAAGTTTGGTACCCGGCAAACCCTGGCCGGACGGTCACGTTTCTGGCCCCGACAACGGCGTGATTGACTACCCGGTAAAGTTCTACGCACTGGTTCTGGATCGTCCCGACGTTGGGCCGCAAACGGGGCGTATCTACATTGATGACATTTCAGCCTGGCACAGCAATGAAGTCACCCCGGTGACGCCACAAGCGACGACCGTACCCGGAGCGACTGCCGTGCCCACCGCCGCGCCCACTGCTGTACCGGTGTCGGCTGGTGAGATCGGGCGCATTGTCTTCACCGTGCAAACCGGAGAAACGTATTATCTCTACTCCACCGATCCGAGTTGGAACTATATGCAAGAAATCGGTCAGACCGACACCAATAATTCAACCTGCGCCGGCGGCAGTACAGCGTCCACATTGACGGGTATCACCGTAAACTTGTACGGCGTGAACAAATGTGGCATCACGGCGCGCACCGACGCCTGCAGCTCACCTGATGGCCAATATAAGGTCATCACGAACCAGGTCAATGATAGTGACCACTCCCTGTCAATTTACACAGCCGATGAATCCAACCATTGGGCATATTACCAAGGCCCGCTCAACCGCACCGTAGGCATCCAATGGACACCCAATAGTCGAAATGTTATTTTTGGTGTTGGCAACATTATTAACATTATCCAGGCCGGAACGGATGGCTACCAGCAATTGACTGCATACATCGATAATACGTGGCCGGTGCAATTATCGCCAGATGGCTCAATGCTCTACTATCTGCAAGCGGTCGGCAGCGTAGGTGCAACGGATGTTTTCATTATCAATGTGGATGGTTCTGGATTACGCAACTTGACCAATGCGCCTGTCGCCTTCAAGCAATGTCCTCGTTGGCGGTACTAAGCTTATTGGCATAGCGGTCATTACACTGATCCGACAGAATAGTGAAGTTTGCCACAAAACAGGTATATATGATGCACTATCGATAACGGCTGTTGAATTGTATACTGGTGGAAATGGTAATATACTGACTCTGCAAAGTTCTTCACAATTTCCACTTTGAGGCACATTCATAAGGAGCGAACCATAACGGAACTTGATTCCTGCACATTGCATATTCCGGGCGAGCCGGAAGCCGCAATGGAGACTTTGCGTTGGGCCTGGAGGACTTTTCGCCATCGCATCGCTGCAAGCTCCTCCTTCCAGACGCAGAGTTTGCCTTTGCTGCACATGATCTCCCGCGCCTGTCCTGAGATGCCCGTAGTCTTTCTCGATACGGGATTTCACTTTCCGGAGACGCTGGCTTTTCGTGATGAAATCGTCGCGCAGATGGGTTTGAACCTGATGGTTGCGCGTCCTGAGATCCCACGCGAAATGTTTCTGCGCGCCTATGGAGAGGACATCCAGGAGCGCGATCCAGATTTCTGCTGTCATTACAACAAAGTCGACCCGATGCAACGTGCGCTTGATGGTATGGTGGCATGGGTCGCGGGCGTGCGAAAGGATCAAACCGCCCACAGACTGGAATTTCGCTACCTCGAACCACTGATCTCTGGCGTGATCAAGCTCCACCCCTTGTTGCATTGGAACGCCGCCGACATCGAGACCTATCGCCAATACTACGCACTGCCTGAGCATCCACTGACGGCGCTGGGATACCCAAGCATCGGCTGCGCACCCTGTACCAAGCCGGTCTTCGATGTGGATGCGTCCGGTGATGTTCGCGCCGGACGCTGGGCTGGTAAGGGCAAAACTGAGTGCGGTCTACATATTGATACCCCGGGCCGATCCAGAAAAGATTGAATCTTGCATTGCTCAACTTAGGATTGGCGAGGAAATCAACGTTAGTTTCTCCTCATCTACTGCCATTCGCCGCAGCAGAAAGCTGCTTTTCGTACAGGTCTTTGTATAGCCCGCCTTGTACCGATAATTCTGCGTGCGTTCCGCGTTGTACCAAGCGCCCCTGGTCAATCACCAGGATTTGATCCGCTGCCAGGATGGTGCTGTAGCCTTCAAGAAAAGCTGGACAGTCCCCATCTCCTTCTCGGCCACTGTCTTTTTCCCGAAATGACCACGAAAATTCGTGCAACCTTTGCTTATCCTGACCGTTTAACAATCTTCATATTCCGTATTGGTTAATTTATGCTATTTTTATATTGTTTTTTTCTATATTTATGGTATAATTAACTACAGGTGCGTTTACTAAATGCTAAAAAACCATTAACAATCCTTTAAGGTCAAACATAACCTCACGATCGAACTGATCAAACAATTTATAGCGCAGATTATGAGT
>JBJYXQ010000067.1:21829-23227 GCA_046260035.1 Anaerolineae bacterium | reverse complement strand
GCGGCTTCACTAGCTATGTTTACCCATTGATAATTGTGCTGGCCGCATTGTTGCTCGGGCCGCGGAGTGCCGTGGTGTTTACGCTCTTGTCGCTTATTGGGCTTGCAGGTGCGATCTATGCCGACAATCAGGGTCAGATTCCTGGTACCATGGGTGTCGATCTTGTGGATGGGCTCATCGTATTCACTGTTGTGATTTTGACTGGTGTTTTCATGCGCTACGCCGTAAAGAGCATGCAGGACGCGATCAACCGCGCCTGGCGATCGGCTAAGGCGCAGGCGGAGGCCAACAGTGAACTGGAAGCGATTCGTCTTTCGTTAGAGGAACGTGTGGAGGCTCGCACGCAGGCTTTGCAGTCCCGCTCGACATTGTTGCTGACTGCCATCGATCTGGGCCGTGTCGCGGCCTCTTTGCGCGATCTCGAGGACCTTTTATCTCGTATGCCGCAAATGATCTCTGAGGAGATGGGATTCTACCATGTCGGTCTCTTTATCATGGATGAATACCGGGAGTTTGCTGTCCTGCGTGGTACGAGCAGTCCTGAGGGACAACAGTTGTTGTCCCAGCATTTCCGTGTAGGCATGGATGAGCCGGACCTCCTCAGCGCGGTCATCACGAGTCGCGAGCTGCGCATGGCACTGGATGTTGGGCCCAATGCAGTCTCGTTTGTCAATTCCTCGTTCCCACGCACACGCTCTCGGTTAGCGTTGCCGCTCATCGCCGGGGATCGCCTGGTCGGCGCGTTGGATCTACATAGCACGGAAAGCGGTGTCTTGACGGACCAGATGATTGAGGTTATGCGCTTGCTGGCCGATCAGATTGCGATTGCGATCGAGAGCGCGCAACTGTTCGCACAGAGCCAGGAAGCACTGGCGGCGGAACTCCGTGCGTATGGTACGGTCAGCCGCGAAGCCTGGCGAGATATGGTGCGCGCTGAAGGTACCGAAGGCGGCTTGCGCTTCCTCTCCGATGCGCCGGGTGTGATCCGTCCCGCGTCTGGCGAAAAGCCCGCCGTTATGCAACAAGCGCGGCAGACAGGACGCATCGTCAAAGAGGCTAATTCTACGGTGGCCGTTCCCATTCAGATCCGTGAAGGCGTCAGTATTGGCGCGTTGCGTTTGAGCAAGCCCACCTGGGGCGAGGACGAAATTGCGCTGGTTGAGACGCTGACCGAGCAGCTCGGCGCGGCTCTGGAAAGCGCCCGCTTGTATCAGGAAACGCAACGCCGTGAGGCACGCGAGCGCATCACCCGTGAGATCACGGAAGACATTCGCCGCTCGGTCGAAATGGAAGTGATCCTGAAGTCTGCAGTAAGCAACCTGGGAGAGGCCCTGGGGGTTCCACGCACCTATGTGCGTTTGATGTTGAGCGACGAGTCGTTGGGCGACGAATCGCCAG
>JBJYXQ010000067.1:0-21729 GCA_046260035.1 Anaerolineae bacterium | reverse complement strand
GTTACCGGCAGCCCGGTAGTGGATGCCAGTGAGCGCCTCCAAGGCTATCGTGGCTTTTCCAGGGACGTGACCGCACAGCGCGCGATTGAGGCCCATCACGCGCTGCTCCAACGCGCCCTTGACCTCAACCCTAACTTCTTCTTTATCCGCGATCGCGAGGGGCGTTTCATCCTCGCCAACAAAGCGATCGCCGATGCCTACGGAACGACCGTTGAAGACCTCATCGGTAAAACAGACGCTGACTTCAACCCCGATCCGGAGGAAGTGGAGGCCATCAGGCGCGGGGATCTGGAAGTGATGGAGTCGCGCCAGGATAAGTTTATCCCCGAAAGCCCGATCCTCCGCCAGGGACGCTGGGTGCAGACGACCAAACTGCCACTCGTGGATGAAGATGGCGTTGCGCAGAAGGTTCTCGGTATTTCTAGCGACATCACTGAACGTGTGCAGATGGAACAGGTCATCCAGACCTCATTGGAGCGTCGGGGCCGCCAGGTGCAGACCAGCACCGAGGTGGCTCAGGAAATCGCCGCCGCTACTGCGTTGGATGATCTTTTTGAGCGCGTTGTGACCCTGGTAAAGGAACGGTTCGGCTATTATCACGCGCAGATTTTCCGCTACGACGCGTCCGCTCGAGTGATGCGCCTGGTGGTCGGTTATGGGATGGTCGGCGCGCGTATGCTGGCGGCCGAACACTTCCTGCCAGTGGGGCGCGGCGTTGTCGGCGCGGCGGCATCTACCGGGCGCCCAATGTTGACCCCTGACGTGACGCGCGATCCCGATTGGATCCCCAATACATTCTTGCCGGGTACACGTGGTGAATTGGCGGTGCCGATTAAACTGCGTGATCAGATCCTGGGCATTCTCGACGTGCAGAGCAACATCACGAATGCTTTGACCCAGGAAGATCAACTGTTGCTCGAAGGGTTGTGCGGTCAAATCGCCATCGCGATCCACAATACGCAACTTCTCGAATCCGCCAACACCTTCCGCCAGGTCATTGCCGCCTCTGGGCAGGGCATCACCATCGCTACGCTTGATGGGACGCTGACCTATGCCAACCCCGCGTTCTGCACTCTGGTGGGTGAGACGGATCCTCAGGCGTTGGTTGGAAAGTCTCTCTTCTCCTTCTATCCCGAAGCACTCCAGGACAGGTTGCGCAAAGAAATTCTGCCAGCGTTGATGGAGAATGATCAGTGGCAGGGAGAACTGGCTGTGCTGACGCGCACTGGCACAGAGCTACCTACGCTGGAAAATCTGGCGCTCGTTGCGGACGAGGCCCTCACGGGTGAGGCCCTCACGGGGGAGCGGGGCGAACCACGGTATCTCATCCGCCAGGTGAGCGATATTACCGAGCGCAAGGAGATGGAAGAGGCCCTGGCGATGGAACGCCACCTCCTGCACGCCCTTTTGGACAACGTGCCGGATCATATCTACTTTAAGGATCTAGAGAGTCGGTTCCTGCGCATTAGCACCGCCAACGCGCGCTGGCTCAATGTGGCGGATCCGTCCGTGGTGCTGGGCGAGACAGACTTCGACCACTTTGCCCCGGAACACGCGGAGAAGGCATTTGCTGACGAGCAACAGATCATCAAGACCGGGGAGCCGTTGTTGAACGTGGAGGAAAAGGAAACCTGGCCCGATGGCCGTGAAACCTGGGTTTCCACTTCGAAGATGCCGCTGCGCGACGCGGAGGGCAACATCATCGGCACGTTCGGCGTGTCGACTGACATCACGGCTCGCAAGTTGGCCGAGATGGAGAGTGCGCGCCTGTTGGATGAGATGGGGGGCCAGGCCGAGGAATTGCGTAGTGCCGTCGCCGATATGACGATTATCCAGGAGACGGTCTCGGCATTGACGGTGGCGACCACCTTCGAGGACGCCGTCAAAACTTTGCTCCCGGCCGTGATCGAAGCGGTGCAGGCCAGCCAGATCAGTATGTTCTTGGTAGAAGACGACTATATGACGCGCGTGGGACTGTATCCCATGTCTGAAGCGGACAGCGCACGGATCGGCGAGAAGGTTGCGTTGGCGGAATACCCTTTGACCCAGGATGTGATCGCTTCACAGCGCCCCCTGGTGGTCTCTGCCGACGATCCACGCTTGCAGGAACATGCGCGTCAAGCTTACAAAACCGCCGGAATCGTGGCGAGCGCGACCATCCCATTGGTGGGGCGCGAGGGTATTCTGGGGACGTTAGCTGTCAGTCTGAACAGTAGCGAAGATGCCTCTGGCAAGGGTTCACCGGGTAAGACAGCTTTCACTGAGCACGACATCAGGATTTTGCAGATGTTGGCCGATCAGACCACGTTGACCTTCGAGAATATTCGTTTGCTGGAACAGACGCGTGCCCGTGTTGAACGTGAGCGCCAGGTTCGCGCAATTACCGACAAGATTCGGCGTGGCGCGGACCGCGATGCGATCATGCGCACGACCCTGCAGGAGTTGAGTCGCATGTTCGACGCGCCCGAAGCCATTATCCGCCTGGGTATTCAGGAACGGCTAGAGTCTACGGATACCGACCCGCCAGCTTCGTAGCAGGCTTTCCTGATGACCTGGCATTAGACCTGACGACAATCAGAATTAGGATAGCGAGGTGTACAATGCCCTACCAAATGCAGATGAAAGAGAAAGGAATTCTAAGAATTGATTTTACCGGCACTACATTGGAGCGCGATGAGGTAGACGATTTCCTTAGGGATTTTCACACTTACCTGGACGTGGCTACGCCCGAAGCCCCTTTGTCTACCTTAACAATCGCTGATCAGTCGGGTTCGAGGTTCCCGTCCAAAATGCGCAAAGCCTTTTTCGATCTCAATAGTGATCCTCGCCTGGGCAAATCGGCTACGGTCGGAGTCGACCGCTACACGCGCGTTCTCTTAGACTTTATGCTTAAAGCTACCAAACGCGATAACATTCGCCTTTTTGACACCGAAGAGGAAGCGCTGGCGTGGTTGAAAGAGTAGGAGGGGGGAACGATGGCACACCAGATACAGATCGAGAGTAAGGGGATTTTGCGTTTAACGTTCATTGGTGATACGGATCGGCAGGGCGCCGCGAAACTGTTAGAAGAATTTCAGCCCTTTCTGGAGCAGGTGACGGCGGAGACCCCATGGTTGATTCTGTGGGATGATACCCGTGGCGGGAAAGCTTCCGTTGACGTACGGAAGGTCTACGCTCAACTCAATCGCGATCCGCGCATTGGTAAAGTCGCCATTTTCGGCGCGAACCGCTACGGGCGGGTGCTCGGAGAATTTGTATTGAAATTGACCGGGCGAGACAATATCCGCTTCTTTGGTAGTGAGGCCGAGGCGCGCGGCTGGCTAACTGCATAGCATAGCAGCAACGATCTGCGACGTGGATGCGGCGTGGAACTGGATAAAGGATTTTCGATGGCCAAAATGACATTGGAAGCATATAAAAAGTTGGTTGAGACGCAAGGGCGTGCATTGCTCAACGTCATCCAATCCGTGGCTATGGGGGACCTCGATGTAGAGGTCGAAGTCCCGGAGGGGATTGAAGTGCTCTCTGACCTGGCCGTTGGGGTTCAGATGATGATTGATGATCTGCGGGCCATGATGCGCGATGAGACGCAAGCCCGGTTGATCGAGCGTCAGAGCCGCGCGTTGTTATCCGTGGTGCAATCCGTCGCCTTGGGCGATCTCGATGTAGAGATTGACGTACCTGAAGGTGTGGAGGAGCTTTCGGAGTTGGCCATCGGTATCGAGATGATGGTGGACGATATTCGCACCATGCTGGAAGAACAGGAGCGGGCGCGGGCGGAGATCGAAGCCTCGCGCCAGCAGTTGGAAGTCACCCTCGCAGAGATGCGTGCGGTGCAGCAGCGTTACGTCCAACAAGAATGGTCCGATTATGCGGCGACAGCGCCCGGATATGTCTATACCGCCGATGCTGAGGCGCCGCAACCTCTTGCCGAGGAAGCTCTGCCGGAGACGTGGTCGGCGACGCTCGACGACGCGTTGACGCGCGGTGAGACCGTGGTCACAGGGGAAGACGATGAGGCCGCACATACGCTCGCGTTGCCGATCACGTGGGCCGGTGAAACGATCGGTGTCCTGGGGCTGAATCGTCAGTCGGCTGCGACCTGGGATGATGAAGACATGACGGTGGTCGACGAAATCGTCGAGTATGTCGGTTGGGCATTGGAAAACCAGCGCCTCTTCGAGGAGGCTTTGCGCGCCCGATCGTTGTTGAGCAAGCAGGTACGTGAACTCGACTGCTTGAACGATATTGGTCGCAAGATTGCCGAGTCACCGCCGATTCCCGAGCTACTGCAATGGACGGCCGAGCGGATACCCCAGGCTATGCAACACGCCGACGTATGTCTGGCGACGATCGAGTACGGTGGCCACTTCTACGGCGATATCGATGCGGTGGACTTGTCCCGCCAGATGGTTGCCGGGATGCGCATCGGTGAAGAATTGATCGGAAGGGTGCTGGTCGCTTACCGCGAGGAGCAAGACGAACAAGCCCCTGCTTTCCTCGACAGTGAGAGTGCCATGCTGGGTGACGTAACCCGTCGTTTGACCGGCTATATCGAGAATCAGCGTCTTCTGGAACAGACAGAACTACGTGCCAGGCAGGAGCAGGCATTGCTGCAAATTGCTGCTGCCATCGGCGGCAGTGAGGACCTGGAGGCTGTGATAGGGACATTGCCTGCCATCGTTGAGCCGCTGCGCGAACTGGCCCCAGTAGACCTTATGTCGTTGGCGACGTATACTCCTGGCGAGAACGAGGTCACCGTTTTTGCTGTCGTAATGGAAACGGATGTCGAACACTTTAGCCCGCCAGGTACACAGCTTCCGCTGGAGGGCTCCGCGCCAGGTTGGGTCATTACACACGAGCGCCAATGGCTTCAGGACGACATACGAAAAAAGCCGACTTTTGCCGAGGATATGCGCCTGATCGCGGAAGGCGTTGTCTCACGGCTTATTTTGCCGCTGCGTTTTGGAGAGCGGACGGTCGGTACTCTGAATTTAGCTAGTCTGCAACCGGCAACGTTCACTCCGGAACGCGCCGCCCTGCTTACTCAGGTGGCAAACCAGTTGGCTCAGGCGATAGAACGCGCGCGCCTGCTCGCCAGCACGCGTGCTGCGCTGGCGGCGGAGGCCGAGACGCGACGCAGCTACGAGCGTCGCGAGTGGGAGACCTATTTGCAGGAGAATCGTCGATTGCGCCAGAACACGTTCATTTATGATCAAGGGGAGTTGACCCTTGCCTCTGATTTCTGGCGCCCGGAGATGCAGCGTGCTCTGCGCGACGTAGTGCTGGCAACGTCCGCTCAGGCGCGCCAGGGAGAAGAACCGGCATCGCCTCTGACTGACAGCGATGCAGACAAGCGGGTGGGACTCGCCATTCCCATTGAGATGCGTGGTCAGGTGATTGGCGTGCTTGGCGTTGAGGACCCTGCAGGCGAGTGGCACAGCTCGGCGGATCACCTGGCGCTGATCCAATCCGTCGCGCAGCAGTTGGGTCAGGCCCTGGAGAGCGCGCGCCTGCTCGAAGACACGCAACGTCGCGCTGCCCGCGAGGAACGTACGCGCCAGATCACCGATAACATCCGCGCTGCGCCCACGATTGAGGAGGCCGTCAAGCGCGCAGTGCAGGAGATCGGACGTGTTCTGAATGCTTCTGAGATGGTTGCGCGCCTGGGGACCGAGAATGTCTTATTGCCCCGCGAGGAGGATGAGGCTCATGAATAACGTCGAATGGGCATCGGTCGAGAAGTTGGCTTTTGATGATACGTTGACCGAGGAACGGTCACGACGTATCCGTCTCTTGCGTGCTGTGTCACGGCTTGTGTTGATAGCATCGTCTATCCTTTTTGTCGTCTGTCTTGTTACCTCGTTTTTCGTTCCCGACTATCCCATCTCCTTGATTGTTGTCGACGTGAGTGCAATACTTGCTATGATTGCTGTGCTTGTCTTGCTGGCGCGAGGGCGCTTCGAGTGGGCGTTGCCACTCAATATTGTGAGTTTGACCGTGATCCTGTTCGTGGCCATGTATTACGTCAATGGGGCGATGGGACCGATGCTGTTGCTCTTGCCGTTGATTATGTTGATTGCCGGTGAGATCGGCGAGCGTCGCTATGCTCAAGTTACCATCACAGCCCATGCTGTGTTATATATAGCATTTATGATATTAGA
This sequence comes from Anaerolineae bacterium, assembly GCA_046260035.1. Classification (GTDB taxonomy): domain Bacteria; phylum Chloroflexota; class Anaerolineae; order B4-G1; family SLSP01; genus DSWT01. The sequence goes on along the minus strand of JBJYXQ010000067.1, from coordinate 15,565 downwards.
GGCTTTGGGTGTACTCACACCCTATCAGATGCCGGATTCAGTTTCTCGATTAGCTTGGGTCCTGCTTTTCATATTTTCTGCGGCCATAATGATTGCCATTAATCGCCAGTTTGTTGCCTATCTGGCATTAGCTCTATTTAATTCTCAGGAGCGTGAGAAAGCGTTGGAGAAAATGAGCCAAGAAGCGCAGGAGGCTGCAGAAGCTCAACGCGCGACGCAGCAGCGGACACTGGAAATGGCGCAGCAGATCCAGGATGCGGCGCGGGAATACGTGGCCTTCCTGGAACAGGTGGCGGACGGCAATTACAATGTCGTCCTGGACTTGGATACTTTGGCCGAACGGAAGAACCTGCCGGCAGAGTTAATCAGCTTAGGGGAGTATCTCAATACCACTGTTGCCAGCCTGGTGACGGCATTAGCTGAAGCGCAGACTGCACAACAGCGCTATCTCGTCCAATCCTGGGAGGGGCTGAGGGAAGCCAGCCGCACGCCCGGTGGCTATCGCTACCGTGCGCCCGAGGCTGACGCTGTGCCCGATGAGATTGAGGTGGTCGAAGATGCCTGGCTGCCGTCGATGGCAAACGCCGTGCGTGCTAAGGATGTGGTGATGGATACGGGATCGTTGGCCCTCCCCATTACATCTGGTACGCGCGCGCAACTGATCGGCGCGCTTGGTGTGCGACGTGAGGGTGGTGAAGCCTGGAGCGAGGACGAGTTGGCAATCTTGACGACCGTGACCGACCAGTTGGCACAGACGTTGGAAAACCTGCGCCTGCTTGACGAGACCACGCGCCGTGCGGCTCGCGAGCAGATGGCGGGTGAAATCACCGGGCGTATCCGCGAAGCGGTAGAGATCGAGGCGGTCTTGGAGCGCGCATTGAGCGAACTGGGACGCGCTTTTGCCGCTGAACGTGGTGCAGCGTATCTTTCGTTAAGCGAGCAGGAAGAAGCTTGATCGGGACGCCAATTTGGATGATAACATCAAGGATGATGAGGAGTTTGTATAATGGAACCACGGGCTGAGCAAAAGACAGCTTTAGCAAGGGCTTGGGAACGCTTTGTGACCGTCGATGTTCCGGACGAAGAAGAAGCGCGCGTGGGGCGCCTGTTCTGCGTGATGATGGTGTTGACGTTTGTATTATCACTGGCGCTGGTGATGATTTTTGTGACTGCTATCGTGCGTGATTTGGTCGACAGTCCACTTAAGGGCTGGTTAGAGACGGCTTTCCCATTGGCCTTCTTGCCCCTGTCTGTTATCGGTTACTCTCGCGCCAAACAGGGGTACGTTTCTTCTACAGCGCGGTGGTTTGTGTGGGTTAGTTTCATCGGGATAGCGTTAGCGGTTTTCATCTTTGACGGCATCAACTCTCCTGCCTGGCTGCTTTTCTTTTGGCCGGTGGCGTTGTCCGGCATGTTTTTGCAACCGGTGAGTGCGGTCCGTATGGCATTTGGTGTCGTGATATATTACGCTGTTCTCGCTGTGTTGGCGAACTATGCTTTTAGGGCACCTACGTCGAGTTTGTCCTTTGATTACTACTACTTTTTGACCCGTGCGTTTGGACTGTTGATGCTGGTAGCGACCGCCGGTTTTGTGAATTACCTGAGCATGAGCAGCGTACACCAAACTATGGCTCGTGCACGGCAGATCAGCCAGGATTTGCGCGGAACGCAGCGTATGTTGGAGAGACGGGTGAACGAGCGTACGGATGAACTGACGAAACGTGCCGCGCAATTCAGGGCGATTGCCGAACTTAACCACGCCATTGCATCTATTTCGGACATGCAAGAGCTGTTGAACACGGCTGTGCACTTGATTGCTGAACGTCTGGGATACGATCACGTAGGCATTTTCTTTGTCGATCCGCACGACGAGTGGGCCGTGTTACGCGCGGCTTCCTCGGAGGGTGGACAGCGTATGCTGGCGCGAGGACACCGGCTGCAAGTGGGTCGGCAGGGCATCGTGGGCTACGTCGCCGCGACAGGCTTGCCACGCCTGGCCTTCAGCGTCGGTGAGGATGCCGTTTGGTTCAACAATCCCGATTTGCCGGATACGCAATCGGAGATGAGCCTGCCATTGATTGCGCGCGGGCAGACGACTATCGGTGTATTGGATATTCAGACGCACGTTGCGGCTGCCTTTACGGAGGAAGATGTAACGGTGCTGCACATCCTGGCCGATGGCATTGCCGTTGCGATCGCGAACGCACTTTCCCTGGAAGAGACAACGGCTGCGTTGGCTCGTTTGGAACGTTATCAAGAGCAGGATGCCCTGCGTGCCTGGAGGCAGGCGCTGTCCCGCCGCCAGATGCAGGTTGGCTACACATTCGATTCAGGCTTTGTTTATCCGGTGCAGATCGATACCGCCGATGCCGCAACCGCTCAGGCTATAACGGACGTAACGACACAGGTTACGGATACGGGGCAACATCTCTTGTTAGCGCCGATTCGCGTCCAAAATCGTAACGTGGGTGTTCTCTCCTTTGAGAAGTCCGCACCGTGGACCGAGGAGCAGATCCAGTTGGCACGCTTTGTGGTGGAGCAGTTGGATCTGGCATTGGATAACGCGCGTCTGCTGGAAGAAACCCGATTGCGCGCGAATCAGGAGCGCGCGCGAAGCGATATCGTAGGGCGGGTGCGGGCGATGACCAGCACCGATGCTATCTTGCGCAATGCTGCGCGCGAGTTGGGCCTGGCGTTGCAAGTCGAGCGCAGTCGTATTCAGTTGCTGCCACCCGGCGAGGGTCGCCTGGAAAGTCAACCGCAGGAGTGAATGAGGTCGGTATGAAGCGACGTTTGAGTCTATTGGTTTTGCTCATCATTTTGACGCTGGTGGCGTGTGGTCCAACGCTATCTCCGACGCAAATGCCGGCGTCTGTTCCGCCGCGCACCAAGTTGCGCCTCTTCATGGCTGATAGCTATACCGACGATGATTTCCGATCGCAGCAGCTGCACAAGGGGATCATAGAGACGTTAGCGCGTGGGGGATATGCGACCGTTGATGGTACACTGGAAATTGAAACCTTCTACATGGATGTGCGGCAGGTTTCGGCGATTGATGAGGCGACGCCGGCAGCGCTCCGGGCTATTGAGAGGCTCGCAAATTTTGAGCCCGACATCGTGATTGTCTCTGGCGACGAGGCAGCGCGCACCATCATTCCACTGTATTTTGATCCCACGTTGCCCTTTGTTTTCTGTGGTGTCAGCGGAGACCTAGATTCGTACGGCCTGGACTTGCCCAATGTCACTGGCATTGTGGAGTCGCAGCACCCGGTGCAAACCGCCGCGCTGGCGTATGCTTTAGTCGAAGGCACGCAACAGTATATGGTTCTCGGCGATGCTTCGGTATCGGGTAAGTCCCGTGCTTTGTCGGCTTATGGCGTCTTGCTAGAGAGCGAGTACGGCACGCCAGCACCGCGGTTCCGAATAGCGCCGACCTGGGCGCAGTGGCAAAGGACGGTGTTGGAAGATGCGCGCGAGGTGGATTTCATCTTGCTGGCGAGTCATCAAGGTGTCACCGATGCCGCCGGACGTCTTGTCGATGAGCGAGAGGTGATCACCTGGATGCTGGAGAATTCCCCCGTGCCGTTTTTTGCCTTAACGAACATCGCCATCATCAATGGAGCTGTGGGGGGCCTTGTCTCCTATGGATATGAAGAGGGTGTTTCGGCTGGAGAGATTGTGCTGCGACTTGCCGGGGGCGAGTTACCGGCGGATATTCCCGTCCATGGACCGGCGCGTAACCTGCTCGCGATCAATCTGCCGTCCACGCGGCGCTGGAATTTGCGCATTCCCATCACGTTTCCGATTGCGGCGCGCATATACGGTACTGAGCTGGCGGCGCAAGGAGGTCAATAATGTCATCTAAGGGCTTAAGCTTGCGCTGGCGTATGATTTTGATTATCGCGGGGATCCCGTTGCTGTTGCTCATCCCGGTATTCATTTACGTTGCCAATCAATACCGGGACGCCTATCGCCAGGTTTACTGGGGTAAAGGCGATCTGATCACGATCCAATTGCAGCAAACGATTGAGACTGTTGCACCTTACGTAGATACGATTCAGGATGCGCCGGGTTTGGCCCCGTTTTTGCAGCAGATTGTGGAGAACAACCGTGACTTTGACTTCCTGGCGCTGGTAGATAGTACGGGATGGGTCATTGAACATTCAACCCCTGGATTAAAAGGGACAACGATTGTCGAATTGGCCGAACTGGATGTGAATGCACCGGAGTTGCGCCAGATGCCGGCGTTTGGCCCCATCTACCTCATCTCTCGCGCTGTGCCTATGCCAGGTGACGCGAGTCGTCTCCTCTATATCGTGGTCGGTGAGCGAGCCAGCGTCGTTGATCCTCCGATGACGGCTTTGATCGTGGTTGGCGTGCTGGGGTCGGTGGGCCTGATCCTGTTGTTGCACTTTTCAATGATGGGACTCGTCCTCAATCCGCTGAACCGTCTGGTCGAAGGCACCCGCATCATCGGCTCTGGGAATCTGGCGCACACGATTCCTGTTGAGCGCGGTGATGAGATTGGTACATTGGCTCAGTCCTTCAATGACGTAACCGCCCGCTTGCGCGACATGGTAGGTGGCCTGGAGCAGCGGATTGCAGAGCGCACTGCTGATTTGGAGCGCAAGACACTGCAACTGGAAACCATCAGCCTGGTGAGCAAAGAGGTCGCGCAGGTGCGCAATGTTGTGACGCTCCTGGAGACAACGGCTCGCGCCATTTCGGATCGATTTGGGTTCTACCACGTGGGTGTGTTCATCCTCGACGACGTCAAGACATGGGCCATCCTGCGCGCCGCCTCCTCGGCGGGTGGACAGCGCATGCTGGCACGGGGACATCGCTTGGAGGTAGGACAAACAGGCATTGTCGGCTTTGTTGCCGGTTCTGGTCAACCGCGCATCGTCTTCAACGTCGGCGAGGACGCGTCCTGGTTCAACAACCCGGATTTGCCGGAAACCCGTTCGGAGATGGCCTTGCCGCTCAAGATGGAGGACGAGGTCATCGGCGTGCTGGATGTGCAAAGCGATGCCCCGGAGGCCTTCACCGATGAGGACATCAGCACTTTGCAGTTGTTGGCCGATCAATTGGCCGTAGCCCTCAACAACGCGCGTGCCCTGGAGATGATGGAGAGTGCGTTGGCCGAAGTTCGCGACATCCAAATCGACTATAGCCGTCAGGGATGGGCACGGATCGCGGCGCAGTCGCGCCCGTTAGCCTATGAGTATGACCGTGTGGATGTGAATCCGGTCCCGCCGTTGCCCGTGCCGGCCGATTTGCGGGATGGACGCGCCACCCGTGCCCAGGTGATGGACGGCGGCGTGCCGGTGATGATGGAGACCTTGCGCGCTGGCGACCGGGTGTTGGGCTACCTGGGCCTCGCCGACTCGCAGCGTACCTGGTCCGCTGAAGAATTATCGCTGGTTGAGAGCGTGGGTGAACAAATTGCGTTGGCGCTGGAGAATGCCCGGTTGTTCGAGGAGTCGCAGCAGAGCCAGCGCCAGCAGACGCTCATCAGTAACGTGTTGCAGGTGGCATCCAACCCTGATCTGAGTTTTGAGGATGTGTTGACGGAGATTGCCCGCATTCTCGCGCAGGCCCTTGGTATGGCGGTGGGTATCTACACCTTCCCCGCGCCAAACGTGCCGCGCGTCCAACCGCACACTGTCCTTGCCCCCGGTGGAAAGAAGTTACCGTTCCCAGAGGACATCCTCACGCTTTCCGATGAACATTTAACTTTCCTCCGTGGCCTGCGCCGCGCGGAACTTGGCCCGCTGCATCCGCTACTGGGTGACATCCCCTTGACAACCGAAGCACAGGAACAGCTTGTCCCCTTTGACTCTGGACGGGTGTTCTACGTGCCTTTGGGCAGCACCGGTACGCAGCAGGGCTTTATTATGATGTTGCAGTACCGGGATAACGTGCTGCCACTTGATCCCGAAACGCGCGCGCTCATCCAACGCCTGGCTAACCAGATCGAAGTTGTGTTGGATAACCTGACCCTGACGGAAGAGACGCAGCTACGTTCCGAGGAAATGCGTTCGCTCTATAACATCTCGCTGGTCCTGAGTGAGTTGCTCGAACCGGCGGATGTGTTGGCGGCTATCATCGAGCAAGGGGAAACACTGCTTAATGCCGATAGCAGCGGTTTCTTTGAATATGATGCTGAAACCGATGATCTGGCCCTTGTGCTGGGAGCTCCGGACGCTGCAACAGCTCAGGTGGGATTGCGTTTGCAGCGGGGAGAGGGCTTGGCAGGTAAAGCTTTGGCCGAACAACAAACGCTCTTCATCGATGACTATGCAGTTTGGGCCGAGCAAGTCTCTGCGCTCCATAGCGAGAGCTTTCACTCTATAATGGCCGTGCCTCTAATTGGACGGTTTGGTCCGCAAGGCGTGTTGACCCTGCGCGCGACCGAGGTCGCTGCTTTTAGCGATCGTGAGGTGCGTCTGGCTAACCTTTTCGCTCAGCAAGCCGCTGCCGCTCTCGATAACGCGCGGCTGAACAAGGACGCGCAACGCCGTGCTGAGGAATTCTCATTGCTCTCGCAAGCTGGAATCGACTTGCTCCCAATCCGCGATATGGGGCAACTACTGGAACGTGCTGCCGATTGGACCCGGCGGATTTTCGATGCTCCACATGCCGTGGTTTATCTGCGGGATCCTACCGTTGGTGGGTTTGTGACTGGAAGCAGTATGGAATCAGCGGAGCGGGTCTGGATGGAGCCGGAGGAGAGTGGGCCTAGCTCAGGTGGTCTCACAGAAACGATCATGGCGACACGCAAAGGGTTGATTGTTCAGGATACCCGTGAAGATACACGCGACAGCAGCCGACGTCTCGCCGACGGCGGGCTGTTCTCGCGCATGGGTGTACCGTTGCGCATCGGCGAAGAGGTGTTGGGTGCGGTCCTCATCAGCGGGGTGGAGCCCAACTTGTTCGGCGGGCGTGAGCTAGACTTGCTGGAGTTCCTGGCAACGCAGGTCTCTTCGGCTATCCAGAACGGGCTGCAATTTGGCCGCACCGAAGCAGCGTTGAGCGTGGTGCGCCGGCAGGCGCGTTACCAGGCCAACATCTCGCAAGCGGCAGCCTTGTTGACCGAGCGCGGCACCGACGCTGTCTCCGACGTGCTCCGTCTGCTTGGCGAGGCTTCTGGTGCTGCAGGCGTGCTCTATCTGGAGTATCACGCAGTCGAAGATGCCGCTGTCTTGGATGTTGCCGTGGACGGCAGTACCGAGGGTACTCCACGCGCTTCGCACTGGCAGTCACGGGCGATGTGGGCGGAAACCTCTCCCGATGGCTTTGATGACTCTCCGTTGCCCCGTATCCCGCTGCAGCGGGTGCAAACCTGGGCGGATGAGCTTATAGGCAAACCTTACCTGATGCTCCAGCCCGATGCCCTCCATAAGAAGGAACACGAATTAATGCAGGCGCTTGGTTTCAACACCCTATTGCTGCTGACCGTGCGCGGCGAAGCGCTCTATCCCAATATCATCCTTTTAGGCCGCGCTGATGCCGACAATGCGTGGCAAGAAGAGGAGATTGTGGCGATGCAGACTGCCGCCAATGCGCTCTCCAACACCATCGCCCGCGAGCGGGTCTTTGAGGAAGTGCAAGCTTCGCGTACCGAGACCGAAGCTCTCTATCGTGGTAGTGCCGAGTTGAACCTGGCGCAGACCTACGATGGCATCCTCAACGTGGTGCGCGAGCATACTGCTTTGGGTGAGGGCGCGCATCACATCACCCTGCAACTCTTCGACCGCCCGTGGACGGATGATCAGGAGCCAGACTATTCCGAGGTGGTGGCGCATTGGACGACGACCGGGATCAGCGCGTTGCGCCAGCGTTACCGTCTGGAGGAATTCCCCCTGGCGCGCATCATAGCGCGTGATGCCGGCATGACGCTTATCGACGATCTTGAGCATGATTCGCGCTTCACACGGCGGAATCGTGCGCTGTTTATGCGCATCTATGGCGCGAAGAGCACCCTCTTTTTGCCGTTGGTTGCCAGTGGACAGCGTATCGGCTTCCTGAACGCGATGTATCCTGAGCAGGTGCGCTTCTCCGACCAAGAGCGTCGCCGTCTGGAAAGCTTGACGCAGCAGGCCGCTATCGCGGCACAGAACCGCTTGCAACTGCTCACGATTGAGGCGCGTGTTAATCGCGAGCGTATGATCCGTGAAATCACAGAACGCATCCAGGCTGCCCCAGATGTCCAGGGCGTGTTGCAGGCTGCCGTGCGCGAGTTAGGCCGCGCGTTTGGCACACCGCGTAATGTTATCCAATTCCGTCCACCGCAGGCATCGGAAGATTGAAAAAGACGGCGATGATGATGACTGACCTGAACATAAAAAACTTAAGCCATTCCAGTGCATTGTAGGCGTAAAAAGTTTAGCTAGATACGTTCGGGTCAGTCGGCCCGAACACATTGAACATGTTGGATGCTGGCGAGCACCGAGCACTTTGATGATGGGAATGGCTGTTTGAGGTAACGATGACCGATAAAGAGAAAAGCGAAGAACAAATGGCCCAAGGATCGCCTCCTGTAGGTGAATCTGCTGAGAGCGAACACGATTCGCGGCAGCAGTCTGATTCCTTGGAACAGCTCTACGAACAGGCGCAGCGGCATGCTGAGCAGTTGGAAACGTTGAGCGTTATCGAATCCGCGCTCTCCGAAACCGACACCGAGGCCGAGATGCTGGATGTATTCATCCTCGCCGTGCGCGACACCGCCCATCTTACAGCCTGGTTACTTTATGCGGGCGTTGATCCTGTGAGCGCGATGTCAAACGCTGCGGTGTCTGATGAAGCGTCATCAGACGCGCCGTCAAGCGCGGTCACCGCGCAAATTGTGGCTTCCTGGCACGATGGCAGCATTCAAAGTGATGATCCCCTGCTCAATCAACCGTTGACGCCGGACCTCGTCCCGCTGGCGCGTCTGTGGATGGAAGATCCTGGAGACATCTTCTATGTGGCGGATATCCAGCAGGCGACAGAAGTCGACGCCGATTTGCGCGAATGGGCTACCGAATGTGGGATCCATACATTGATGATGTTGCCGATGTTGAGCGGGGGACGTCTGCAGGGTGTGGTCGTGCTGCAATGGACTGAACCTTACGCGTTGTCGGCGACTGAGCAATTTGTCCTGCGCCGTTTGTTGCGCCCAACGGTGGCGCTACTGGCGAGGCGACGTGCCTATCTATCCGAGGAAGCGGCGCGTGCTGAGAACGCGCGGCGCGCAGCCCAATTCCAAACTGCAGCAGAAGTGGCACGCGCAGCTTCGTCCATCATCGATTTGAATGAACTTCTCCCTCAAGCAGTGGAACTGGTCCGCGAGCGTTTTGACCTGTACTACATTGGCATTTTCCTGGTTGATGAAACGGGCCAGTGGGTGGCGCTACGCGCCGGTTCCGGGGAAGCCGGTCGTATCATGCTGGAAAACAAACACGGATTTGTCGTGGACGGCGAATCAATGATTGGGCGCTGTGTGGCGGAAGCTCGAGCGCAGCTTCCTGAGCGGGTCGAAACTGCCGTGCGGTATGTCAACCCGCTTCTCCCCGACACCACCGCGGAGATCGCTTTGCCGCTCATCAGCCGCAACCAAATGATCGGCGCGATGTCGGTTCAATCGAGTATAATCCGCACCTTTTCTGAGACGGATATCACGATTCTGCAAACCGTGGCTGACCAGTTGGCCAACGCGATCCAAAACGCGCGCCTGTTCGAACAACTCAATACTTCGCTGACCGAGAGTGAGATGCAGACTGAGGTGAGCGTGGCAATCAACGAAGCGCAGTCGGTCGAGGAGATCACGCGCGCAGCGGCCCATGTTGGCGACTTCATCGGGATGGAAGGCGTCACGCTGCGGTATTTCACCCATTGGAACGCGGACGGCACGCCGTTAATACAGGATATTTATGGCATCATCGAGCACGACGGCGGGCCGGAATTCCGTCGCCAGGATGGTGTCGAGGTCGACCAGGAGCTTCTCGCGTGGTTTTTCAGTGATGCGCAGCAATCCCGCCGGGTGCAGACACCTGGTGCCCTCTCTTTTGTCAAAGACCTGTCTGCCGAAACGGACGTCCCGGAAAAACTGCATCAGAATTTGCTCCAGCAAGGATACCAGAGCTTGATTATGGCGCCGCTCGAAGCCCGGAATCGTCTGTTAGGATTTTTAACGCTCTATAGCGAAAATCCGGTGGAGGATCTACCGGCACGCTATGCCCAGGTCTTCGTGCGTACGCTTGTCGACGAGGTGACCACCGGACTAGATCGTTATATTCTCTTGCACGAGAGCGAGCGCCGGGCTGAGCAAATGGAGACAGCGCTTGAGGTTTCGCGTCACGCTGCTTCGATGTTGGATGAAGAGGCTTTGCTCGCTGAGGTTGCAGAACTGATTCGCGAACGGTTCGGCTTCTATTATGTCGGCATCTTTATGCTCGATGATTCTGAGCAGTGGGCGGTGCTCTATGCTGGTACCGGCGAAGCCGGGCGCGCGATGATGACGCAAGGCCACCGCCTGCAGGTGGGCGGCAACTCGATGATTGGCCAGTGTATCTCTTCCGTTAGTCCGCGCATTGCGCTGGATGTCGGTGAGGAGAAGTTCCGTTTCGACAATCCTCTTCTGCCCGATACGCATTCCGAGTTGGCGCTGCCTCTGGTCAGCCGCAATACCGCCATTGGCGCTGTTAGTATTCAATCTACAGAAATCGCTGCCTATTCAAGAGAAGACATCACCATCCTCCAGACGATGGCAGATCAGTTGGCGACGGCGGTGGGGAATGCGCGGCTTTTTGCACAGTCGCGCGCCAGCCTCGAAGAACTGCAGCGTCTGCAACAGCGTTATGCCCTGGACATGTGGGAAGACTACGTCGAAAAACAGGATGCGTTTGGTTACGCCTATGACCTTGATGAGGTTTCTCCTGTCTCCGCTGACACAGTTGCCGTCCCCGCCGAGGTTTGGGATGGGCAACTCATCGCTCGTGGCGGCGGCGATGGTGGCGATGGGGCGTTGCTGGCTGCACCCTTTGATGTGAGAAGCGAACCGGTGGGTTTCTTGAGCTTTGAAGAACCACAGGGCAACCGCGAATGGACCGAGGATAACGTTGCCGTCATCGAGGCGGTGCGTGAGCAATTGTCACTGGCGTTGGAAAACCGCCTGTTGATCGATCAATCGCAGAACGCGCTGCGCGAGGCCCGAGCCCGTGAGCGCGAGGTGCGCTTCCTGCAAGAAGTGGCCGCCTTCCTGAACGCCACTGAAAACATCGTCGCTGCTCAAGCCGAATTGCGCGATCGCTTGCAGGCATTCATTCCGGTGGATTCAGTCTCTATCGTTGGGTACGATACCAACAGGGCACTGCATTTCCTGGGCGACCCGGCCGGCAAAGCCGTCGATGTTGAAGAGTGGAGCGAGATTGACCTGCGAGAAGAGACAGGTTACGCGCTGGTAGCCGAACAGGGTGATCCGTTCGTCCAGGACGATATCCGCACACATCCCCGTTTCTGGGAAGATGGGCGTCTGGTGTCGGCGGGGATGCTCTCCCGCGCCATTCTACCGCTGCAATTGGGTGTGCGCATCCTGGGAACTCTGAACCTGGAGAGTAGCCAGACCGGTGCATTCTCCCGTCCCGAGCTGATGCCTATTTTGGGACAGGTGGCGGCTCAAGTTGCCTCCGCCATTGAGCGCGCCAACCTCCTACAGCGTGCCCAAGAGAGCGCCGGGGAGTCGCGCACGCTCTACGAAGCCACCAGTTCTCTGGCTGAGGCAACGAGCTACGAGACCGTGCTGCGCGCTATCGTTGGGCATACCATTGTATCTGAGTTTGCTTGGGCCGAGATTGCGATGTTCACGCCTGACCCGGAGACCGGCGAGGACAATAGCCTGCTGGAAATCGTCAGCTCGTGGAGCAGCAGTACGGCGGTGAAGATGATGGAAGTGGGGTTGCGTATCCCGGTGGAAGAATTCCCGGCTCTGCAACTGCTCCAGCCAGGCGAGCAACTGTTCATTTGTGAAGACATCACGGCTGCTACCGACATGGATCCGGATGTCCGGACCCTCTATCTGCGGCAAGGCGTGCGGGCGATTGTGATTGCGCGGCTGTCAACCGTAGGCGTCGCTACCGGCGGCGAGATCGGTTTGTTGCGCATTCGCTTCTCCGAACCTTACCATCCTTCAGAGCAGGACGTGCGTCTCTACAACAACATCGCCGACCAGGCCGCCGTCGTGCTCTCGAACCAGAAGTTGCTGCGGCTCTCTGAGGCGCGCACCGAACAATTGACGGCGGCTGTGGGTTTCGCTAACCTGGCGACGGGTTTGGCAGAGCGCGAGGACTTGCTCAAGCAGTCGGTCGATTTCTTTAAAGAACGCTTTGACCTTTACTATGTCAGTCTCTTCATGCTCGACGAAGATGGTGAATGGGCCGTCCTGCAGTCGGGCACCGGCGAAATGGGCGAAAAACTGCTGCGCATGGGCCAGCGCGTGCGCGTGGATGACGCCTCGATGATCGGTTGGTCCATCCTCAACGACCGGCCCCGCATCGCGCAGGATGTGACGCACGACGCGTTGTACTTCGAAAACCCGCTTTTGCCCGACGTGCGCGCGGCGATTGCGCTGCCGCTCAAAAGCCGTGGTCAGATCAATGGCGCGCTCAGCATCGAAAGTAATCAACGCTTTGTCTTCACCACCGAGTTGGTATCGACGCTTGAACTGATGGCGACGCAGTTGGCGAATATGCTCGAAAGCGCCGAATTGTATGATCGCTCGCAAAGCTCGCTCGCTGAAACCCGCATGTTGTATCGTATCGCGCAGCAGATCACCGACGCCACCACGGTGGAGGACGTCTTCAAGGTGGCAGTTGAAGGTATCTCGCAGCGACCAGAACCAGACTGGGTTTTGGCTGGACAGCTTGAACCTCGGCAAAACCCGACGCATCTGCGCATCGTGTGGTCATGGAGCCGTGACGACGCACCGATTCCTTTTGACGCTTATCCACTCGATGAAATTCCGCGTTTCTCTGGACTGTTGCGGGATGATGAGAGTTTCGTCACGCCTGATGTAACGCAGGACCCGCTCGTCGATGACTATCTCCATACCCTCTTCGGGCAGGTGGGGCTGCGGGCGATGGCGGCTTTCCAATTGCGCGTCTACGGTGTGCAATACGGCACGATTATGGTCCATACCCGCAAAGCACGCGAGTTCTCCACAACCGAGCTGCGCTTTTACGAAAACGTCTCCCGCCAAGCGTTCGTGGCCTTGCAGAACATCGGGCTGGTGGAAGAGACGCGCGCGCAGGCGGAACGGCGTGATATTCTCAACGAAGTGCTGCGCACCGCGTCAAGTTCTCTGGATCGTCTCTCGTTGATGCGCGACGTCGGGCGCGTGTTGGCGGTCCGTCTTGAACGCCCTGTGCTGATGTGGAACTGGGATGGAAACAACCTGATGCCTGTGTCGGTCCATGAGGCCGGCGGCAAACTGGCGGTGGATAGCGGCGAAGCGCCACCCCTATCGCGGCTCGACGCGCCGATGCTCTATCGCGTCATTGAGAGGATGATACCGGTTTCCGTGAATTTTGCCGACGAACGTGGAACCTTTGTGCAGCACGCGCAAGCGTACCTGTCACAGCCCCTCGTCGAAGGGTATGTTGTCCCGTTACGCGTTCGTGGCACTGTCTTCGGCGTTATGGCGTTGGGCCGCCAAGAAGAGCATCCCGACTTTAATGAGGAGATCAAGGACTTTGTCCGCACCGCGGGCGTCAATGTCAGTGTGGCTCTGCAAACGGCAGTCCTTTACCAGGAAGCGCAGGAGACCGCCATCAAATTGCAGGAGGTTGACCAACTCAAGAACCAGTTCATGGCGAATATGTCTCATGAATTGCGCACTCCATTGAACTCGATCATCGGCTTCTCGCGCGTGATCCTGAAAGGTATCGATGGTCCGCTCACCGATATGCAGAAGACCGACCTCACCGCCATCTACGATAGCGGTAGAAACCTTTTGGAACTGATCAACGATATCCTGGATATTTCCAAGATCGGTGCCGGGAAGATGGAGATGGTCTTTGAACCCACCGATTTGCAAGAAATCGCTCGCGGCGTGATCACGACAATGACCGGGCAGGTGGCCGATAAGCCGGTCAAGCTTGTTCTGGATCTGCCTGAAAAATTACCGGTGGTCCTGGCCGATGGTCGCCGCCTCCGCCAGGTGTTGACCAACCTGGTGGGCAATGCGGTGAAATTCACCGATGAGGGTTTCATCAAAATTTCGGCCACGTATGACAAGTACCAGGTCACCATGACCGTGGAAGATACCGGCATTGGCATCCCGGAAGACCGTCGCCACGCCGTCTTCGAGCAGTTTGAGCAGGTAGATTCCTCCTCGACGCGTAGATACGGCGGTACGGGGTTGGGTCTACCCCTTAGTCGTGAGTTCGTCAGGCTGCACGGCGGTGATATGGAATTTGAGAGCGTCGTTGGGGAAGGTTCGTGCTTCTACTTCTGGATTCCTATCGGTGGGCCGGGCTCCAAGCGTGAAGAGGACGAAAGCCAGGTGGGGCCGGGCGGGCAAACTATCCTCGCCGTTGACGACGACGAAGGCGTCATCACCCTCTTCCAACGTTACCTGGAAAAGCAGGGCTATAAAGTTGCTGGGATGACCACGAGTGAAGGCGTCGTCGAGACGGCTAAACGGTTGCAGCCCTACGCCATTACCCTCGACGTCATCATGCCGGGCAAGGATGGGTGGCAAATCATCCAGGAGTTGAAGTCTGATCCTGAAACTCACGACATTCCCATTATCGTCTGCTCCATTATGAGCGAATCGGACAAAGGGCTAAGCATGGGCGTGGCCGATTACCTGGTCAAGCCGGTGACAGAGCAAGATCTGCTGGATGCATTGATCCATCTGGAGCATCCCGGGATGGCTGGCCATGTGTTGATTGTGGACGACAACTCGGATGATCGTAAGCTGTTGCGACGCATCCTGGAGGATGCCGGTTACAAAGTCCAGGAAGCCCCGGGCGGTGCAGAAGCTATCAGTATGATTCACACCGACCCGCCTAACCTGCTGGTCTTGGATTTGATGATGCCGGACGTCGATGGGTTCGCCGTGTTGGAGAACCTCAAGATGAACCAACTCACGCGCGATATTCCGGTGGTGGTGGTGACGGCGAAGGAACTGGGGAAATCCGAGCGCGCGCGTCTGCAGCAGCGCGTCCAGGCATTATTGCAGAAAGGATTGTTCGATCAGAACCAGTTGCTCGATGATGTGCTTTCGGCGCTAGATCGCCTCCAGCAACAGCCGGATTCTGAAACAGCGTAGCGTCAGGATTTTATCGTTCTCCTGGTGCAATGCACCTCAGGTTTCCGCTGGCTCAAAATGCGGCCGAAAGGTGAGGATATGAGGGGGGATTTTTGTGGCGGGACTTTGCCTCGCCACAAAAATCCCCTTAAAAATGTCGCTTTAGCGGCAAGATAACACGCAAAGGCTCCTTGGCCAACGAGAATGATGAGGCCCGGCTCAGCGTCGAATAGCTTGACAGTTTGTCTCTCAGGTGTACAATGAAGCCGTTTT
>JBJYXQ010000066.1:0-2871 GCA_046260035.1 Anaerolineae bacterium | reverse complement strand
GTCGTCATCCAATCATCCTGTGGTCGAGGGTGCGGCGCTGCACATCAGCTCCATACCCGCCCACACCGGCAAGCGTGCGTTGCCCCTGTGCCTCGACGTGATAATACCAGGGCACGGAGAATAGCTCGGGGAACGTCTGCTGGATCACGCTGACGATGCCCGCGGCGTCGAGGTTGTAGCGCTTCAGGAAGAGGTTGCGGTCGCCATGTTCGACAAATTCATCCGGCAGTCCCAGGCGCTTAAGCGTGACGTAGTTCAGGCCACGTGCCTCCAACGACTCCAGCACGGCGGAACCAAACCCGCCCGCCAGCACACCCTCTTCGACTGTTACCAGGCGGTTGAAGTTCAGCGCCAGGTTCTTGAGCAGATCACCGTCCAGCGGTTTGACGAAGCGTGCGTTGACGACGGCGGCTTCCACACCCAGACTTGCGAGGGCGCGTGCAGCGTCCATCGCGGGGTAGACTGTCGCACCGAGTGCGAGGATGGCGACATCGGAACCGGCACGCAGCATTTCAGCCTGTCCGATGGTAAGCGTTTGTGGATGCGCGGGAAGCGCCGCGCCTTCACCTGCGCCCCTGGGGTAACGGATAGCGACCGGGCCATCGATGGACAGTGCTGTCCACAGCATCTCGACCAATTCGGCTTCGTCTTTGGGCGCCATCACGGTGAAATTGGGGATACTGCGCAGGTAGGCCAGATCGAACGCGCCCTGATGGGTGCGTCCATCGTCACCGACGATGCCGCCGCGGTCGATAGCGAAGATCACGGGCAGATTCTGCAGCGCCACATCGTGGATGAGTTGATCGTAGGCGCGCTGCAAGAAACTGGAATAGATCGCTGCGACGGGTCGCATTCCCTGCGCAGCCAATCCCGCCGCGAATGTAACCGCGTGCTGTTCGGCGATGCCGACGTCGAAGAAACGCTCCGGAAACGCCTGGGCGAAGCCGTTTAAGCCGGTGCCCTTGGGCATAGCGGCTGTGATCGCGACCACGCGTTCGTCGGCGCGCGCTATCTCGGTCAAGGTGTTGCCAAACACCTGGCTATAGGTGGGCGTGGTTTTGGAAGTGGACGTCTTGGGTCTGTTGCTGTGCGGTGCGGCGCCATGCCATTTCTCCGGATTTTCTTCGGCGGGACGGTAACCCTTGCCTTTCTGCGTGCGCACGTGGACGACTACAGGTTTGTCGGTGATGGCTTTGGCGGCACGAAGGGCGTCTTGCAACGCTGTAAGATCGTGCCCATCCACCGGCCCAATGTACTGAAAGCCCAGCGTTTCCCAGAGGGTGGGGGACGTCGTGTTGGGCGTTGCGTTGAGATGATGTGCGACCGCACCGACACTCGGCGAGATCGACATTTCGTTATCGTTTAGAACGACGATGAAGCGTTTCTGCAAATATCCGGCGTGATTGAAGCCTTCTAGTGCCATCCCTGCTGTGATGGAACCATCGCCGATGATAGCAACCACGTGGAAATCTTCGCCTTGCAGGTCACGCGCGGCGGCGATACCCAATGCCGACGAGATCGACGTGCCTACGTGGCCTGCTGTGAAAACGTCGTGAGCGCTTTCGCGCGGCTCGGTGTAGCCGGAAAGCCCGCGATATTGACGCAATGTGGCGAAATCGTGGGCGCGCCCGGTGAGCAGCTTGTGTGTGTAGCACTGGTGGCTGACGTCCCAGATGAACCTATCACGCGGGCTATCGAAGATGGTATGCAGTGCCAGGGTCAGTTCGACGACGCCCAGGTTGGACGCCATGTGTCCACCGTTCTCAAGAACGGTCTCGATGATGCATTGCCGAATTTCCGACGCTAGCTGCTCGAGTTCAGGTAGTTCCAGGGACTTCAGATTTTCCGGCCCCTCGACCTGCTCCAATAATGGGATCATTGTTTGACCTCCAAGGATATAAATCAACGTCCCCGGCTTTGAGAATTTTGGGGGACATAGGCGTGTAACATCTGCTAAGTACGCCCATCATAGCATAAATACCCTCTCAAAAGCTATCAGGATAGCATTGTAGGGCATCTTGGCGCTCTTTGATAGTGTATTTAGGGGGTTGCTTTTGTCAGTGAGGTCCTTGCTTGGCAACTTGTTTATTTGATGAGTTTGTTGATTGAGTAGCGTTGTATTGCAAACGGCAGCCAATGCGACGACGGTAAAATGGCCGGGGTACATTAAGTTTACGTCCAGGATTTGCTGTTTCCCCTTACTGATCCACACATAACTTTCTAAACGTCTATATGCTTTCAGGGGAGCCGAAATAGTTTGGTTTCATATGTACGGATCGGTAGTTTACTGTCGCTTAACTGGTCGTATTAGCGTTCGGAGAATAGCTCGGGGAACGTCCGCTGGATCGCGCTGACGATGCCCGCGGCGTCGAGATTGTAGCGCTTCAGGAAGATGTTGCGGTCGCCATGTTCCACGAATTCGTCGGGCAGCCCCAGGCGCTTGAGGGTGACGTAGTTCAGGCCACGTGCCTCCAACGACTCCAGCACGGCGGAACCAAATCCGCCCGCCAGCACACCTTCTTCGACCGTTACCAGGCGATTGAAGTTCTGCGCCATGCTCTTGAGCAGATCACCGTCCAGCGGTTTGACGAAACGTGCGTTGACGACGGCGGCTTCCACACCCAGACTTGAGAGAGCGCGTGCGGCCTCCATCGCCGGATAGACCGTCGCGCCGAGTGCAAGGATAGCGACATCTGCCCCTGGGCGTAGCACCTCTGCTTGCCCGACAGCGAGCGTTCGTGGCTGTGTGGGGAGCGCCGCACCTTCACCTGCGCCTCTGGGGTAGCGAATAGCAACCGGGCCATCGATGGTCAGTGCCGTCCACAGCATCTCGGCCAATTCGGCTTCGTCTTTGGGCGCCATCACGGTGAA
>JBJYXQ010000065.1:0-11599 GCA_046260035.1 Anaerolineae bacterium | reverse complement strand
TGCCCGTCGTGGAGCGCGGGCCAGCGCAGCGGGATGTAGGCGTAGACCGTCAATCCCAACGCAAAAAGTGCTACCGCTTTGAGCCAATCGCCTAGGTGCAGACGGGGCCAGCGCAGCAGGCAGGCCAGTCCTAGCGCGGGGATGAGCATGACCATCGTGATGTGGTTGGTGAGTGAAAGGCCCAAAAGCAGCGCCGCACGCCAGAGGGTGGCGGGCATGGTACGACCTTCGAGGATATCCAGTGCCAGCCAAAGTGCGCCCGCGACGAAAAGCAGGTTCAGCGCGTAGACCTCGGCAATGATGGCCTGCGACCAGACGGCGGATGACCAAGCTAGCGCGAGCGTTGTCAATACGGCGATGACCGTATGGCGCGTCAGCCGGTGGACGAGCTGGTAAACGACACCCATCGCCGCTGTGGCGCAGACGGCGGCGGTGAGGTTAACCTTCCACGCTAGCGTGCCGAAGGGTAGCAACGTGAAGAGTTTGCTCAGCAGCACGTAGAGTGGATAGCCAGTGGGGTGGGCGATTCCCAGGCGTAACGCTGTCACCTGGAACTCGAAGGTGTCGGCGACGCCGACGTAAGGGGAGAGGTTGAGCAGGTAGATGAGGAGCGGCAGCGCCACGGCGATGACGAAACCAGCGCGATGTGAGAGGCTACGGCGTGTACTGAGTAACGTCAGTGCCAGACTGCCGAGCAGCAAGACCGGCCCGCGCCAGGGTTGGAACGTCCCACTGAACACATCCACAGCGGGAAGGAGCAACGGCAGATACCTAATCGCTAGATCCCATCGTGCCGCGTCGCTGCTGATAGCTGATGGCTGACGGCTGGTGGCTGATTGCCGATAGCTGATAGCTAGCAAAACTGCCACACTGAGGAGACTCAATACGCCCACGCCGAAGGCGCCGAAGAAAAACGCGCGCCCACCCGGTGCGGTGAGCCATTCCAGCGCCAGTGTGCGCGCTAGACCCGCGCCCCAGATGCCGCCGCACAATCCAATGCAGAACCAGGGCAATCCGCGTTCGGCAGCCCGACGAACGTTCAGGGCGTTGCCTCCGCAGGCGCCGCCTCTGTAGGCGCCTCGCCTTCCGGCTGGTCCAGTAGCCCCAGACTGCGCCTGAAGTAGAAGTCCAGAATATCATGGGCTACCGGGGCAGCCCGCGTGGAACCTTCACCGCCATCGTAAATCCAGACGATAACGACAATCTCGGGGGCGTCGAAGGGGGCGTAGGCCGCAAACCAGGCGTGTGTGGGGAGCGTCTGCCCTTGTGCCACATCACAGCGACCGGCCTTGAGAGCGATGTCGTCGCAGTACTCGGCAGTCCCCGTTTTGCCGGCGATGTTGATGCCCAGTTCGGGGAGATCCGCCCGCTTCCCAGTTCCTGTGTCCGACACAGCCAGATCCAACCCCTCCCGCACGATCTGCCACACCGATTCAGCGATGTCCAGCGTATCGATGACTTCCGGCGTGAAGTCGCGGATGATATTGCCGTCTGTATCTGCGACGTGATGGATAAGTTGCGGAGCATAAAGGGTGCCGCCGTTGGCGACGGTGGCGTACACGTTGGCCATTTGCAGCGGCGTTGCCAGCAAATTCCCCTGGCCGATGCCGGTGATGTATGTGTCACCGGTGGTCCACGTTTCCTGATAGGTCTGCCGTTTCCAGGTCGGGGTGGGTACCAGGCCAGTCGCTTCTCCGGGGATGTCGATTTGCGTGAGCGCTCCCAGGCCGAACGTCTGCGCGTAGGCTGCCAAACGGTCGATGCCCAGGCCCTCGAAGTTGGTTTCCTCGTAACCGCCGGCGAGCTGGTAGAAGAACGTGTCGCAGGACTGCGCCAGCGCATCCACAACGTTCATCGGTCCGTGGCCTGTACCGTATTGTAGATAAATCCAGCAGTAGAAAGGTTGTGCCAGCTCAGGATTGTCAGGGGCGAATTTGTTAGGCAGGTAGAACTTACCTGGATCGTTGATGATCGTATAGCGGTTGATGACGCCTTCCTGCAGCGCGGCGGTAGCGGGGATGACTTTGAAGATCGAACCCGGCGGAACCTGATCGGCAATGGCGTGGTTGATGAGTGGGCGGTGTGGATCGCTCAACATAGCTCGGTAGGCGTCCATATCCAATTTCCCGCTGAACATGTTGTCGTCGTAAGTGGGCAAACTCACCATCGAGAGGACTTGCCCGTCGCGCGGATCCAAAATCACCACCACCCCGCGCTGTGAACCGGCAACCTCTAACCCGGCGCGCAGCGCGTCTTCGGCGACCTGCTGCAATTCCACATCCAGGGTAAGGTAGACGTTGTCACCTGAACTGGGCGGCGTCTCGCTGATGGTCTGTAGCTCCTGCCCCAGGACATCCTTTTCTACCAATCGTCGCCCCGGCGTGCCGCGCAGGAATTCTTCCATCTGCGCTTCCACTCCGGCGTAGCCGATGCTGTCCGTGTTGGGATTGTAGCCTTTGCCTTCATACTCCGCGACTTGCTCAGAGGGAATCGGTCCCAAAAAGCCGAGTATTTGTGACGTGTGTGAACCGTAGATATAGTTACGGCGCGGCGTGATCTCAACCCCTACACCGGGCATGGTGACACTGCCCTCTTGTGCGATAAGCAAAGCAAGGTCGCGGTCGATGTTTTGTTCCACGATAATGGGGCTGTAAGGTTCCAACCAGCGCACATTTTCCACCATTTCCAGCAACCCTTCCTCCGGGCTTTCGCCGTAGGGAGGGAATTCTGCGCGTCCCACGGTCGTCAGTTCGCCTTGATATTCAGGGATGTCCAATCCCTGGGTGGTGCTGTAGGGGACATCGAGGAGCTGCGCGAGGCGCATAAGCACGGCGCGTTCCCGCTCCGGGTCTTCGGGCAGCAGGCCAGGCGTGATTGTGACGTTGTACGCAGGGATATTGCGCACCAGGATTTCGCCGCTGCGATCGTAGATGACACCGCGTGACGGGGAAACGGTGTCGAGACGACTTTGCTGTCGTTCGGCGCGGGTTTGCCAGGCGCCACCCTCCAGAAATTGCAATTGCCACAGGCGGATGAGATACAGCCCTAACACGAGCAGGATAACCCATCCGATCATCGCCACGCGCGGCGCGCGCTGAATCCAAGGCGGGCGCGATGCCTGGCTGTCGATCTCTCTGTGTCTGCGTGATCCCCGTTTGCGCGTTCCCTTGCCGTTCAGGTAACTCATTAGGCAAATCCTCCCAGGCGTGGTTGCGTGCGCCTGTGAAACCAGACTAGGAAGGTGAAGGCAAAGGGGGAGAGCAGGAAGTTAAGTAAGGCTGCCGGCCCCGCGACCGTCTGCACGGCGCGACCAAGGTCGATGCTGTACCCCAGTACCGCCATCGTGCCTAGCAGGATGCCGTGCCCGAACAACGTGCCCAGCGCCGACATCAGCGCTAGCCGAATAAGCGTTGGCCCCAGGGTATGCACCCATGGCTGCCCCGCGAGAAAACCCACGGCGGTCAATGCCAGTGTCCATAGGCCAAAAGCACCGCCAGAAAGCAGGTCGCAGAAAATCCCTCCGACGAATCCCCAGACCGCGCCTTCGTTAGCGCCACGGATGATGGCCCACGTCACGGTCAAGAGCAGCACCAGGTCGGGCCGCCCGCCGAGGATTTGTATACCTTCTACCCACACGCTCTGGAGGACAGCCGCCGCCATCAGTATGGGAATGCCAAAGTACAAGCTCATTGTCGTTAAGCCTTATTCTTCCTCTAATTCCTGTAAATCGACGTGCTCAAAATCCGTGATCACCAATACCATTTCCAGTCGCTTAAAGTCAATCGCCGGTCGGATCACGGCGCGCTGGAAGAGGTCGGATTCTAGGTATGAGACGCTCTCTACCTGGCCCAGGATTAATCCCCTGGGCAGCAGCCCGCCTGCTGCAGATGTGATGACGGTTTCGCCGCCAGCCACCTCTTCGTCGGGCAGGATGTCGACCATTCTCAAGCCCCCTTCTATTGTCCCGATCACCATGCCGGTGACGCGGGTTTCTTGAAGCATGGCTGCGATCTGGCTTTGCGGATCGTTGATGAGCTGGATATAGGCAAGGTTGGGCGAGACACGTGCGACACGTCCTACCAAAACCGCGCCACTGGTGACGACCGGCATACCGACGGCAACACCTTGCCGTGTGCCTGTGTTGATGATCAGGTACTGTAAATAAGGATTGGTGTCTTCGCCAACCAGCGTGCCACAAGGATACGTATCGCAGCCGCGCTCTACGACGTCGGCGCCGATGTAGCCGTAGGTGGGGTTTTCCTGTGCAAAGTTGAGGATGCGCCGTAGTTCTTCGTTTTCGGCCTTGAACTCGCGCAGGCGGAAGTTTTCCTGGATCAGTGTGTCGTTCGCGCTTTGGAGCGCTTCGACTTCCTCTTGAAGCTGCTGGACATCCTGCGCCGTTTGTCCCAGGTCGCCAAGTGTATCGAGGATGCTGGACACGCCCCGCGCAACCGGGGCGATGATCTGCCCCAATAAGCTCTCCAGGGGACTAAATGTACCGGCTTCGATCAAGATCAGGAAGAGCAGCGCCACGACCAACAATACCCAGGGCAGCCACTGTCCGCTTTCCCGTCGCATGGTCTATCCTTTTCTACTGCCGCGCATACACTATCCTGCGGTATGCGTTACGAAGCCGAGCCTCCGGGATGACGTCGGTCGTCGCTGGAAAGGGTGGGGCGGAGTACTTCGAGGTTCTCCAGCACCCTGCCCGCGCCTCGGGCAACACACGTCAGTGGATCTTGTGCGACCCAGGCCCGGATATGGGTTTCTTCGGCGACGCGCTCGGCCAGGCCCTTCAACAGTCCCCCGCCGCCGGCAAGACAAATGCCGGTTTCCATCAAGTCCGAAACCAGTTCGGGGGGCGTCTCATCCAACGTATCGCGGACCAGATCCACGATGATGTTGGTTGAGCGGCTTAACGCTTCGCGGATTTCGATACTGCTGATTTCGATTTCTTCGGGCAGGCCGGTGATCAGGTTGCGCCCGCGCATCGCCATCGTGCGCTCTTCGGGCAGTGGATAGGCCGACCCGATATTGATCTTAACGCGCTCGGCCGTGCGTTCACTGATCGCCAGGTTGTACTTCTGGCGCGCGTACTGCACGATGTCATCATCTAATTCGTCGCCGGCGATGCGGAGGCTTTTGCTCACGACGATGCCTTTGAGCGCGAACACGGCAACCTCAGTCGTTCCACCTCCGATATCGACGACCATACTCCCTTGTGCTTCCGTCACGGGGAGCCCGGCTCCAATCGCCGCCGCCATTGGTTCTTCGATCAAATAGGCTTCGCGTGCACCAGCTTCCAGGGCTGCATCACGCACAGCACGCTTTTCCACTTCAGTCACGCCGCTAGGTATACCGACCACAACACGCGGGCGAGGGAAAGGGATGAACAACTGGCGGTGCGCCTGTTTGATGAAGTGTCGCAGCATTGCCTCGGTGATGTCGAACTCGGAGATCACGCCGTCGCGGAGTGGGCGAATGGCGACGATGTTTGGCGGTGTTTTTCCCACCATTTCCTTTGCTTCCGCACCTACGGCCAGTACGTAGTCGCGGCGATTGCTATCGACGGCGACCCACGAGGGTTCGTTGCTAATGATACCCTTACCACGCACGTAAACCAGCGTGTTAGCTGTGCCTAGGTCGATGCCTATGTCTAGGGAGAATAGTCCTAGCAGTGCGTCTATCGGATTAAACAAGCGCGTCCTCGATCCATGTTTTCATTTGTTAAGCCCACTTTTTGATTATACCATAGCATATCCCAGCCGCAATTGCAGTAAATATGCGCGTGTGCGAACCAACGAATGTGCAAACCTTATTCTGCATCCCATTCTTTATTCATGCGCCGCGGATATAGGATATTTTGTTTCGAGCGCGGCCAATGTGGTGATTGAGCCGAGGGTGTGCAGGAACTCGCGTGGCGTTGCGCTGAGTGCCCATGCCTGGCGCACTGCCGGCCCGATGGGGTCTTTGCCGGCTGCGCCTGTCGTGCTGGCGTAAGCTCCGTGGAAAGCGAAGTAAGCCTGGTTCAAGCGCCGTATCCGGTAGCCGTTGGCAACGAAGTACCGCCGTCGCTCCTCCATATACGCTTCCGCCTCTTCGATTTTGCCATCGGCCAGCAGTTGGTCCACGGTGACACGTGTGAGATGCATCTCCGCGCCGAAGTCGAAATATGCCTGGTTCGCCACGACTTCTTCTTCAGTGAGCGTGAGGGGGTTAGGGAGGTGTTTAGGGCGATTCAAGTATTGCGCGTAAAAGCGCAGGATGATTTCCTGCCCAGCCCAGTCGCCCATCAACGACGCTGCTGTCTCGTTCAGCGTGCGTGTTTCGCCCGATCTGTCGTAGTAAAAACCCAGCGGGTAAAAGACGAGATAGTGGTGCGACCATTCGTGTGCGACGGTATCACTTACCCAGTCGATGGAACTGCTTTCCAGGAGCATCGCAGGATAGGCCGCCAATCCGCCGATGCCGGTGACGTAAGCAGATTTGTCGGCAAACATGCTTTCGATCTCTTGCTCGATGGAATCCTGATTTGCTGCTGTCAGCCCGGCAACTAAGGGACGCTGATAGATGCTCTGGATGATCTCACGAGGTGAAATGACCAGCAGATAAGGCAGCGGGGTGAATGTGCTACTGACCGGCGGCAGGATTTGCGCCAGCATGCCGAATCCGCCGCTGCGCAGGATGCTACCTACCTGTTCGCCCAGGATCGCTTCGGCGACCAGGCCACTGCGCTGCATCTGCGCGCGCAGCTCGTTCAGCGTATCCTGCTGCGTCTGCGTCGCTGCTGCCGGATCGCCAATCTCTGGGTTGCTATAAGCGCGGCTGATCTCGTTGGTTAATTGTGATGCTTCCCGCACTTGATCGAGATAGTCGAGGACAAACCGGGCGCGTTGGTCCTCATCCATAAATCGCTGCGGATTGAGTGCGCCAAAGGCTAGTTTGCGAGCGATAGTCTTGACTTCCCACGTGAAGAAGTTGAACGCCCAATGCGTGGTGGTGACGTTCAGCCGGAATCTGAAATCTTGCGGCGGCCCTCCTTCCCCGGATACGAAGAACAGCACGCCCACTAACAACAGTGCGATGCTGACGGCCCTGGCCCATTGCACCCACGAATAGCTTTTCATCATCCAAAGTGTAACCGGAACGTGCGAAAAATCAAGAAGAAGCTATACCTTTTGATGTGGATGACAAAAGACTTGCCAGTCTGCCGTGTTGAATAAGTCCTGGCGTCGGACAAGAGACTGCTGGAATGCCAGTGCATGCCGAGATTTTTATGGTCGCAATCACTTGCTAAAACCGCACACATCCTTTATAGTTATAGGGTGAATTCTACGTTTCTAGCCAAAGGCCAGAAAAACACCCAAAACTTGAGTGGCTTGGCTATTTTTTGCGCGAAGATTTTTTATTGCTCCCTGGAGGCATTTATTATGGAAATTGGTGTGGTCAGACGGACAGATATCAATGTTGAGGTGCAGCGCGCTTACCTCGATTATGCGATGAGTGTCATCGTCTCGCGTGCGCTGCCGGACGCTCGTGATGGACTCAAGCCGGTTCAGCGCCGCATTCTGTATGCTATGCACGACATGGGTCTGCGACCAGATTCGCCGTACAAAAAATCGGCTCGCATTGTTGGTGAAGTCTTGGGTAAATACCATCCCCATGGCGACTCCGCAGTTTATGATGCGATGGCGCGTATGGCGCAGGATTTCTCGATGCGTTACCCGACGGTGGATGGGCAGGGGAACTTCGGTTCCATCGATGGCGACACTCCGGCGGCGATGCGGTACACCGAAGCTCGGCTTATGCCCCTGGCGACCGAAATCCTGATGGACATCGATAAGGATACGGTCGATTGGGTCGATAACTTTGACGGCACGCTTAAGGAACCGTCCGTGTTGCCCTCGCGGATACCGAATCTGCTGGTGAACGGCGCGTCGGGTATTGCGGTAGGTATGTCCACTAACATCCCGCCGCACAACCTGGGCGAGGTGGTGGACGCGCTCGTTTATCTGCTCGACAACTGGCGGAAGATCGACGATGTGGATGTCGCCGACCTGATGAAGTTCATCCAGGGACCGGACTTCCCCACGGGTGGTCTGGTTTACCGGAAAGATACGGCAGACGGGGAGGATATGCTCCTCAAGGCCTACGCGACGGGGCGTGGGCGCATCACGATCCGCGCACGCGCTCACATGGAGGAAGGCGCGCGAGGACGGCAGCGTCTTGTGATCACCGAGATCCCCTATCAGGTGAACAAGACCTCGTTGATTGAGAGTATCGCCGAGAATGTGCGCGAGGGAAAGTTGGAAGGTATCTCCGATCTGCGTGACGAATCGGATCGGCATGGGATGCGCATTGTCATCGAACTGAGCCTCGGAGCCAACGCGGACAAGGTGTTGAACGATCTTTACAAGCGCACGACGTTGGAGACGCGCTACAGCATCATCATGCTGGCGCTGGTAAATGGGGAGCCACGCCGCTTATCGCTTAAGCGCGCACTGACCCTGTTTGTCGATCATCGGTTGGATGTTTTGCAACGACGGGCAAATTTCGAGCTGGAACACGCCCGTCACCGTGCGCATGTTCTCGAAGGATTGTTGATCGCGCTGGATAACCTGGATGCCGTCATTGACACAATTCGCCGCTCGCGCACCGTGGATACCGCGCGGCGAAACCTCATCAAGAACTTCAAACTCACGGAGATACAGGCACAAGCTATTCTGGACATGCAGTTGCGCCGTCTGGCGGCGTTGGAGCGCAGAAAACTCCAGGATGAGTATCGCGAATTGTTGGCATTGATCAAAGAATTGGAGTCGCTATTGAGATCGCCGGCAAAGCAGCGTGCCGCAATCCGTGCTGAGTTGCTCGATATGAAGGAGGGGTATGCCGACGCGCGGCGCACGCATATTTTGGATGTCAAAGGTGCGAAAGTAGAAGCGGGCGCACTGATCCCCGATCAGCCGGTGTGGGTGACAGTGAGTCGCGAGGGGCACATCGGGCGCATCCCCGATGATGGTACGACCCCGCCGCGTGCTCCTGCGCGTCCGACGGAGGCGCCGCTCGCGCTCATTGGCGCTTCGACGCGCGACGTGCTCTATCTCTTCACGTCGGGTGGCGATGCCGTTGCTGTGCCGGTACACCAACTGTCGGAGGGAACAGCCTGGGACGGAGAGGGCGCTTCTTGGTCTGCGTTGCTGCGGGTGGGCAACGGCCATCATCTCGTGGCGGCAATGGCTTTGCCGAAGATCGCGTCGGACGCCGACTCCGACACACCTAGATGCACGGTTTTCCTTGCCACGGCTACAGGCCAGGTGAAGCGTCTTGCGCCTGAGGATTTGCCCGGGGTGGGCCGCGAACTCACGCAGATCATTCGTGTAGATAAAGGCGACGCTCTGGTAGGCGTGGCTTGGGTCTTGGAGGAGGACGAAGTCATTGTGGGGACTGCGCACGGGCAGGGCATCCGGTTTGCGGTGAGCGATGTACGCCCTACCGGAGCAAAGGCCGGTGGGATGAACGGCGTGCGTCTCGGGAAGGGCGACAGCGCAGTGGGCGTGGCAGTCGTGCAAACACGCGGCACGTTCTTTGCGATTACCGATCAGGGATTTGCGAAGCGCACGCCTGTAGATGATTTCCCGAGCCAGAAACGCGGCGGCAAAGGCGTGCAAATCGCCAAACTTATGCCGAAAGAGCGCGTAGCGAGTGTGGGTATGATGACCAGTACGACCCGCCTGATGCCGGTGACGCGGCGCGGTGCGTCGAAGACCGTGACAGGGCGTTCCGTGCCGGAGCAAGGCCGTGCGACGCGCGGTGATTCGATCATCGCGTTGCAGGGCAAAGATGTGGTTGTCGATGTTGTTTTCCAGATCGAACGCATTGAGGTAACGACAACTTGATGCTTGACTGAATCGGGGCTTATCCCCAGAAATCTTTGTGTAGCGGACAAGAAAAACGCGTAGCGGAAGTCTACGTAGTTCCGATTTACCCGGATTAGGAGAAAACTAATGACCTATCGTGACGAACTATTGACGTGTGAAACATGCGGTAAGACGTTTATTTATCGCGTTGAGGAACAGCGCCAGCAGGTGGAACTGGGCTTTGAGCCGGTGATACCCCAGCAGTGCCCGGATTGTCGAGCGCAGGAGGCTCTCGGTCCGGGGTTGCACGCTGGCGCTGTGAAGTGGTTCCGTGAGGACAAGCACTTTGGCTTTATCACGCAACAAGATGGCAGCGATATTTTCTTCCACAACAGTGGCATTACAGGCGATGTGGAGAAGATCATGCAGGAAAATGCTCCGGTATGGTATGAGGTGATTTCGACAGATCGCGGCCCGCAGGCCGTCAACGTTCATCTGCGCGAGTAAAGTATCCAAACCCTAAGGGTCTTCAAGACCCTTAGGGTTTGGCAGAACGGACACTGTAATGCGCGTCGCTTTGAGCGGGTGGTTCTGGAATTACCCGGAAACAGGGAGCGGGCAATATGTGCGTGCTCTGGTCACAGCGCTCGCCGAGACTGCGCCAACAGCGCAGTTTGTTGTGCTTTTACCCTCCGCATCCGTATCTGAGGTTACCGGCTTTGCGTCGAATATCGAATTCAGTGTTGTGCCGGGACAGCGTACGAATCTCGGCAAGGTGTGGTGGGAGCAGGTGACGTTGCCCAGAGCAGCTCGCAGGTGTGGCGCGGATCTGCTCCACGTCCCCTACTGGGCGCCACCGCTTTCCGCTGCGATCCCCACCGTGGTGACTATCCACGATCTGATTCCCCTGTTGTTGAAACCCTATCGTGGTGGGCTGCTGGTACGCTTGTACACGGCCTTCGTGCGCGCGACCTCGCCACGTGCAACGTTGTTGCTCACCGATTCGGAGGCGTCGCGCCGGGACATCATCGCCCATTTGCGCGTTCAGCCCGACCGTGTGCAGACTGTTTATCTGGCAGTGGATGGTAGGTATTCGGATTCGTCAGGTTCTAGGCGAACGGAGTTCGCACAACCTGACAGGTCTGTTCTCGAAGATCTGGGTGTGCAGCCGGGCTACGTTCTCTACCTGGGTGGCTTCGACGTGCGCAAGAACGTGCGCGCGGTGTGCGCGGCGTTCGCGCGAGCGGTTCAGGCTGTGCCGGATGCGCGTCTGGTTATCGCTGGGAAACTTCCGGTGGTGGACTCGGACTTCACGCCGGATCCGCGTCGTCTGGTGCGTGAGACCGGTCTTCCCGCAGAGCGCGTCCACTTTGTGGATTTCATCCCCGAAGCCGCCAAACCCGCGCTCTATCGTAGAGCGCGGGTTTTCATCTTTCCTTCGATCTACGAAGGCTTTGGCTTGCCGCCGCTGGAGGCGTTGGCGTGTGGAACGCCGGTCGTGGGCAGCAACACGTCCAGCCTACCGGAGGTAGTGGGGGACGCAGGTGCCCTTGTGGACCCCACGGATGTGGATGGGATGGCGAAGGCGCTCGTTCGCCTGTTGACCGATGACGCTTTCCGCGCCGAATTGCGGGAGCGCGCGTTGCATCAGGTTGCGCGCTTCTCGTGGGTTACAGCGGCACAGGAAACATATAAGGCTTATCAAGAGGTTCTGAGGTGATCATGGACGATTTCATTGCATT
>JBJYXQ010000064.1:0-5788 GCA_046260035.1 Anaerolineae bacterium | reverse complement strand
TGAACACGCGGTAGACGATGCGCGGCTCCTCCCGCCCGGCGATGGTCAGTGGGCGTTGCAGCCGGACGACGTTGGTTGGCGGCACGTCAGGGAATTGGCGCGCCACGCCGTAGCTGATCAGGAGCAGCGGGGCAAACAGCGGCCAGCGCTCGTACCGCGCGTGCGTCTTGCGGCTCACGTACTGTCCGCCCAACAGCTTAAAGAGCGTGCTGTAGCCGTCGGCGGCGGAGATGATGAGGTCGGCGTGATGCTTGGTCCCGTCGGAAAGCCGCACGCCCACCGCACGGTCGGTCCGACCCGCAGGGTCGGCCTTGACTAGGATCTCCTCAACATCGGCCCGGTACGCGATCTGTCCACCTAGCGCCTCGTACCGCCGCGCCATCGCCTGTGAAAATTTCAGCG
This sequence comes from Anaerolineae bacterium, assembly GCA_046260035.1. GTDB lineage: Bacteria > Chloroflexota > Anaerolineae > B4-G1 > SLSP01 > DSWT01. Next base: position 5,386 of record JBJYXQ010000064.1, on the reverse strand, counting down.
AGCCGCCTTCGACCACCGCCAGTTCGCCCTGCGTCAGTTGCGCCAGCACGGCAAAGATAAAGGGCACCGGGGCCTGAGGCACGAACAGGTTGCCCATCGCCCATCCCACGAACGGGTCGCGCACGCGCTGGCCCAGTGCTTCCAGAGAGATGCGGTTGCGGGCGAAATGCTTCACCAAGTGGCGCGCGTTCCAGACGTGCTTTAGTGCGGGGATGGGGCGCATCAGCGAGCGAGCCTGCATCACGTCCACGTCAAATCCCTGCATCGCGCGGATGCCAGCGGCGAACCCGTCGATGAAGCCGCCGTCGGCCGGTGCAAGTGCCCGCAGATCCTGCTCCAGCCGGTCCAGATCACGTGTGATGCGCAGGCTGCGCTCCGTTGACTCGTCGAAAAAGTGTAAATAGTCGTCGGCGTGGATCAGCTGGTTCCCTTCCAGCGCGCCCACCTCGTCGTAGCACTGGTAGAAGTTGCGATCCGGGTGGCAGCCCATCAAAAAGTGGATGCAGCCGTCAAGGGTATATCCCGCGGACGCGTTGCGTCCGTAGCGCTTCCAAGCGGTACAGACGCCGCCGGGAATCGCGTGCTGCTCAAAGATGCGCGTGTGATAGCCGTGCATCTGCGCGTAGCAGCCGGTCGCTAGCCCGGCTACCCCCGCGCCGATGATGATGGCCGATTTTTCAGGCATTAGCATTCCCATACGTCATTCCGAGCGAAGCGAGGAATCTCACGCGCACTATGACGAGATCCTTCGCTTCGCTCAGGGTGACGTTGCATTTCGATGATAGCGTCTCTCAGTAGACAGTATAGATGAACGACTCTGTTTTGGGAAACAGCGTATCTACGATCATGCGCGAATTGTGCCAGACGTTCACATCGGGATGGGCGTCCTGTAGCTCCTGCCGCGTTTTGTAGCCCAATACCAGCGGTATGAGCCGCAGCGGCGGCATGTGAATGGGTTCCCCCTCCCAGTTGGTGGCGCCTAGATTGGCAACCTCTGTCAGCTTGCCCGACTCGAAACGCAGGCGGACCGTCTCGCGGTAGAGGCAGATACACACGCCGCGCGTCATCCCGGCGAAGGGCGAGGCCGCCACTCGACGCTCCAGTACTGGCGTGAATGCGCGCAGTAACGCGGTCATATCCGGGACATGGATCTGCCAGGCGTAGGCGCCGTCATCGTGAGCACCTAGCGAGAGCGCGACCTGTGCCAGCGCGCAGCCAAGGGGCAGGTTGAGCCGGATAGCCGGTTTCTTACGTTCTGTCGTTAGCTGCTTGAGGTGGTCGAGCGTCGTCAGCGCCGCGTCGTAGCTCAGGTGCGAGACCTCGTTGACGATCAGTTCCTCGCCAAAGCCGTGATGCGCAACGCATACGTACCCGACAGCCTGATCGCTGGTGCTCTCGATAAGCAGAATGTCCCGTTCCGTCTCAGTTCCCTTGGCGTCGGTCAACAGATAGTGCCAGACCGCCTCGCTGCGGACGCTGTGAATGGTCAGGTGCTTCACGGCCTCGTCGTAAAGCTGGATCAGGGTGGGGATGTCGCCGACGGTAGCCTGGCGGAAATTAAAGGCGGCATCCGGTTGCGCCGGAACGTGCCGCGTCTCCAACATCAGCCAGCGCTCCAGGGGAACCGCGTACTCGTACCCGAACTGCCGGTAAAAGTACGGGATGCCCTGGATCTGGGAGAGCAGGCAACCGCGCTCGCGCAACCGCCGTTTGAACAGCTCCACCTGTTTGCGAATCAGGCCTCGGCCACGATAGCCCTCCAGCGTGCCGACGATACCCATCTCACCGGCGGGTATCTCGACGTCCTCGTAGCGCCACGTCCACGGGATCAGGCACAGCGACGAGACGACCTCACCGCTGTGCTCATCCTCCACAAAGATCAGGTCGTCGAGGCTGGTGTCGGGGTGACGGAGGAATAGCTGGCGTGTCATTGTCTCGACCAATTCGCCGTGAATCTTGCCATTGAACGCCGCCGCTCGCTCGACGTCGTCCGCATTGGCGGCTTCGTCTTTGGCGGTGCGTAGGATCAAACCATTTTCTAGCGTTAGCATTGTCCTTTCTCCTTGTTTGATTGGAGCATCAACTCCAAGTGTATGTCCTCTGGTTCGTCTTCAAACAGATGCGGATCGACCGTTTCTGCCGGTCGAAACCCCAGAGACGTGTAGAATCGGATTGTGTTCTCCGAAGGGGTTGCCGATACATAGAGCGTTTTTGCGCCTCGCTCTTTTGCTTCTTTCACCACCAACCGAACCAGCGCTTTGCCGGTTCCTTGGTTCCGATGGGTATGACTCACCCACAGTCCTGCCAGGTTGAACCGGGCGACGCCGCTGGACAGCGGATTGTGGCTGAGCACCGACATACCCACCAGGGTAGGGCCATCAAAAGCGCCAAAGACTGTGGCGCCTGCGTCGTGTTCGTCTTGTAAGGCCGCGATGCGCCGTTGTTTTTCCTCCGGACCCCAGTCCGGCACGTCCCAGTGTTCTTTTTTCAGCACGAGGTTCCCGTCGTGCATAGTGTAGACACGTTCTATGGTCTCGGTTCGTTCGATCTGCGACAGTTGGGCGATCTCTGTGCGCGATAGCAAACGGTATTCTACGTTTGTCAGCTTTTTCATACTATCCCTTTCTTGTCGGTGCGCTGATGATACCATGCAGCGGCCTGCTGCATCTTTTCCGCTATGAACTCGGCCAGTTTCAGTCCTCTGGGTTCGCCGCATTGGGCGTAGATGGTCTCAAGATCAGGGTGCCTGTCAGCCTTTGTATACGTATGCATTTGTTATTCCTTTACAATTCATGACCTGGGATTTCAGTGTCATCCGGCATCACGTAGCGATGCCATAGATCGTCTGTGACTGCGGCAGGCTCGCTTTGCACTCCCTGCTGGGCGAAATACTCGCACACGCGCGCGATATCGCGCTCCAGGATGGTGTAGGCGTCGTGGTTGGTAAGGCTGTTTGTCGCCTGAGGAAAATCAATGATCGTGATCTCACCTGCCCAGTACAGGATGTTGTAGGCGGATAGATCGCCGTGGATCAGGTTGTGCTGCAGCATCAACTCGACGTTGCTCAGTATCTCTCGGTACAGTGTTGCAGCCTCACTCGGATCGAGATCGACTTCGTTCAGCGTCGGCGCTCCCCATTCCGCTTCGCCACAGTAGTCCATCAGGATGGCGTTGTCGCTCACGGCGATGGGCCGAGGCACAGTGCCGCCAGCCTGATATAGCTGCTCCATCGTCACGTATTCGTGCATCAGCCACGAGGTCTGCATGACCTGCGTGCCGAACCTCGTCTTTTTGCCGATGGCGCGCATGATGCGGTGATCGGTTTTCTTCACCGCACGCCCGGTGGCGGTCAGCACGTCGCGCCCCTGTCGATACAGTGCGTCGTTGCGTATGGCGCGGAACTGCTGCGGGCGGTATACCTTGGCCGCCAGCAGGTCCACTCCGAGGGCTGGGTCGGCGGCGCAGCAGTAGACGTTTGCCTCTTTGCCGCCTTTCACCAGCGCCAGCACGTCGGTGATCAACTCCCGGTCGTAAAAAGAGCGCAGCGATTCGAGCAGCCATTCTGCCTCGTGGCGGGATGGTTGGTAGGTGGTATTGAAGCCACCTTCGTATCCTTCAGCGTCGGCCAACTCGGCCACGATCTGCTGCTGCGACTTTTTGGGTTTGTGCTGTGGTTTTACCTTGCGCCCGCGTGCTCTGCGCGCCTTGCGTCCGCCGCCCGCTAAGGGATCGAACAGCTCCTCATAGTATTCGTACTTGTCGACGTAAAAGTCGTTTTCTGGTATAGTCGTCATTGCTATTTCCTCTGTCGTCGTTTCCCTGGCATGTGGCACAGGGTATGAGTGTAGCCGTCATACCGCATCTGGGCGATCTCGCCTGCTTCGACTGCTTCTTTGATCGCGCAGTCCGGCTCGTGCCAGTGTTCGCAATCCAGCCCGAAGCGGCATTGGCCGATGTAGGGCCGCATCTCCACGAACAGGCTCGCCAACCCGCCTTCAGCTGGCTCGTGCCGGATTTCAAACTCGCGCATCCCCGGCGTATCGACGATGGCGCCGCCACCGGCCAACGGGAACATCGCCAGTTGGCTGGTGGTGTGTCTGCCCTTGCCGGTGACCCGGCTGACCTCGCTCACGCGCAGCCCCAGCTCCGGCTGTATTGTGTTGAGCAGGCTGGTCTTGCCCACGCCCGACTGACCGGTCAGCGCGGTGACGCGCCCGCGCAGCGCCTCCGCGAAAGCGTCGATCCCTTCGCCGGTAGTGGCGCTGGTCAGTAGCACCCGGTAGCCGATGCGCTCATACATTGCGGCGACCTCGTCGATACCGTCTTCAGTCTGCGCTAGGTCGATCTTGTTGATGCAGATTACGGACGGCACGCCGGCGAACTCGGCGGCGGCGATGTAGCGGTCGAGCTGCCGCCACTTGGGGCTAGGCTCCCGTGCGGCGAACACCGGCATTACCTGGTCGATGTTGGCGACGATGATCTGCTCGATGGGCTTGCGGCCGGCGGCAGGCCGGGAGAAGGCGTTCCTGCGCGGTAGTACCTCGACGATCATGCCCTCATCCCTATCGTCGGGTGTCTCCACAAAGCGTACAGCGTCGCCGATGGCAACCGGGTCCACTTCCCTGATGTCGTGTACCTGCTTGACCCGTTTGTGCATCCCCGGCGATTGGGAGACGCCCCACCAGTATTCCAGATGTTTGTGTAACTTGCTCGAGATTGAGCATTGAACGATTCTGCCGTCCGTGTGGACGGTGTACGTTCCCAAAGATTTTCGGAACACGATACCCTCTTGCGTCCCGTTAGGTTCTTGCTGGGTGGAAATACCCACTGTCTAATCCTCCGTAAGTGTCCTCGTCAACGAACTGGAAGCGGGGGTGCAGGCAGTGCGCGCCTTTCAGGCGCGGGGCCGCCGCACACCCCCATCTTCTGTTTATTGAGAAAGTCCTTTGTATAAAAACAAACGAGGCCATGAGCGCTCATGGCCTCGTAACCGGCATACCCGCGTGGCGCAGCCGGATAGCCGGCTCTTGTCACGCAACAAAAAACCATGAGCTTGGGGCGATCCGCCCGCCAGCTCACGGCCTAGGTGTTTTATGGAGTTGAGACGCGTAAAACCCGCGCTTCCTACCCCGCGTGAACCAGGCGTGCAGGATCGCTATTGACAACGACAACTTTCATTTGAGCCATCATGCACACCTCCTCACAAGATAAGATAGTGCTATTATACGCCAAAGTGGGATTCTGTCAATGTCTCGGATTACCTCTGTTACTTCAAGTTGAAAAGTGAACCACTTAAGGCTGAAAGGTGAACTGTCTGCAGTTGAAAAGTGGACAGCTCATGATAGGCTTGTTCCTCGTCAATCTACGACGAGGAGGAGCAAGATGC
>JBJYXQ010000063.1:0-6931 GCA_046260035.1 Anaerolineae bacterium | reverse complement strand
CGCCGAAGAGATAGTCCTTCCACTTGCCGACCTTTTTGTATTGCAGGACCATATTGACCGCAAAAGCATTGAAGAAGACGAAGATGCTGGCAACGATGAAGTAGACGAATGTCGGCGGCTGCGCGTCCGTGGACGTGACCGCGCTGATGAAGTAGAGGGCAATGACGATCCAAGGGATTATGCCCGCAATCGAGCCGTAGATGAAGGCCGTCCAATCGGTGCGCTTGGTATATTGGTTGTGGTACTCCATCATAATGCCGAACAGGTTCATCATCGCGTTGATGCCAAACATCAGGATCATGCTGCCCAGGTCCCAAATCCCCACCAGCATCCCGATGAGGACGATCATCAGAGATGAACTGAGCGCGTATTCGTAGAAGCGAATCGGATTCATTCCGCGCTTAAGGTTGGCGACGTATTTCTTGTAGCCGATGGTAGAGAGGTAGAAGTGCGCCACTGCCGAAATCAGCAGGAATACTGCAACCGCAGGACCAAAGCGTAAGTTGTAGGCCAGTTTCGGGTCTGGGACAAGCGAGAACGTTGCCCGATCAAACCTCAAGAAGTTGGTGAAGATGGGGTAGGTGGTGTCGTTGCTGAGGGCGATCATCAGGATGCCCTGGATCAAGTGCAAGAAGCCCATCACGATATTGAACCTGCGCAATCCAGTATAAACCTTGTCTGATGTTTGAGTGTTCATTTTCTTATTTCCTTAATTCATACTGTGTGTTGGATTTAGCAACTGGTTAGTGCGGCTTCGTGCCACGTGCAGGCGGTTCGCGTGTCTGCCAAAAGACGCAGTTCCATTTCCACGCTCTTGGCAAAATTCTGCACTCCGGCGACCATCGCTTTCATTGCGATGCTGAAGATCTGGGGGATCTGAATCCGATCCAGAACCACTGGCTCACGTTGTGAGCGATTAAGTCTTTCTGCAACAACACTATGCGCTACAAAGTTGGTGTAATAGCCGATTTCCATCGTTAGTCTCCTTTTTGTCTAAATGTAATATCTTTATATTGTCTATAGTATACACTATTGTTTATAATTTGTCAAGTATTTTTAGACAAAAATACGAAAATTCGTTGGATTTGTCTCCGTTGTGTTGTAGAAACCTAGCTGAAGCCGTTACATCACCCATATATATCTTCTCTGATCAGGGTATAATGCAGTTTCTACCTGGACTATGCGACTAACGCCTATCCGACTATCAAACGATTTGGAGGAGAGACTTATGGAGAATTTACCTATCGGCGCATTGAATTCACATCCCGTAATGCAGCGTCACCCGGCAAACCCCATCTTGACCTGGCGCGATGTCCCTTACCCGGCAACGCTGCTCTTCAACCCAGGTGTCACCAAGTACCAGGGCAAGTATGTGATGGTGTTCCGCAACGACTACGGCGACTTTCAGGGCAGCGGCATCTTCGAGGGCACGAATCTGGGGCTGGCCTTCAGCGACGATGGCGTGCGATGGGAGGTTCAGCCTGAGCCGTGTTTCCAGTTCTCCGGCGGCGATCGCGCGACCGGCGGCATTGTCCGCGCCTACGATCCGCGCTTGACCGTGATTGATGGGCGCTGCTACATGGCCTTCGCCGTCGATACGTTGCACGGCGTGCGCGGTGGTATCGCCGTCACCGAGGATTTTGCACAGTGGGAAGTGCTGAGCCTCACCGCGCCGGACAATCGCAACCTCGTGCTCTTCCCGGAGCGCATTGGCGGCAAATATGTGCGGCTAGAGCGCCCGATGACGGTTTACGGGCGCGGCGGTCGCGAGCGCTTCGACATCTGGTTTTCCGATTCCGCCGACCTGAAGTATTGGGGCAACGCGAGCTTCGTCCTTGGCGTGGAGGATGTGCCGTATGCCAATCTCAAGATCGGACCGGCTGCGCCGCCCGTGAAAACCTCGCGTGGCTGGCTGACGACGATCCACGCGGTGGACTTCGATCCGGCGCGCGGCAAGAACGGCTGGGAGGCGAAGTGGCAGAAGCGCTACACGGCAGGCTTGATGCTGCTGGATTTGGACGATCCGCGCAGATGCATCGGTCTGTGCCCGACGCCGTTGCTGGCTCCCGAAGCCCCTTATGAAACCGATGACGGCTTCCGCAACGACGTCATCTTTCCCTGCGGGATGATTTTGGAAGATGATGGTGAGGTGAAACTCTACTATGGCGCTGCCGATACCGTCATTTGCCTGGCAACGGCGCGCGTGGACGATTTGCTTGCGCTTGTCATTTGAACCTCAAAGGCACAAAGACACAAAAATTCTGCAAAAACTTCGTGTCTTTCTGCTTTGGTGGTCGAATAGAAGACGCCGGCAGGGAATTCCCTGCCGGCGTCTCTTAAGCGACTTGCTTGCGCAGGATCACAATCCTGCGCTTAATGCTTCATCTACATCTCACCGAAGACGCTATCAAAGACCGCGTCCGGCAGGTCGTTCACGACATTGTGTGGTGGGAGTTTCTCGTACTTCATAAATTCCGGCAGGCGGTCATCGAGATGGGTCAAGCCCGCACCGATGTTGAAGGCGCGCTCGCGCTTGAGGATTTCGCCACCCAACGCAACTGCCTCGTCGCCTGTCAGGTTGGTGCCCAAAACGGCGTTCACCTCCTCGATCATACCCTCGAAACCGCTGGCAATATCCAGGATGGCGAAGGCGATGAAGAGGCAGTGCCCGGTGGAATCGAGGAAAGCCGTCGTCATCTGGAACGCGCGGCTCAAGTCCGCCTTGCCCGGCTCGGAAGCCAGCGGGTCGGACGTGCCGCCCACGCCCGCGATTTCCGGCGCGATGGTGTAGCCGGCGGTGTGATCGGCGCCCATTGTGGTGGTGGCGTAGGTCACGCCGATGCCCTTGACGGCGCGTGGCTCGTAGGCGGGCATGCCTTGTCCCTTCACCGACGGCGAGCGCGGATTGCCAAACGCCTTCGCGACGAAGGCTGTACCGCCGCCCAGGACACGGCCTATGGCCGTCCCCTTGCCCATCTCGTGCATCAGGTTGATGGCGCCTTCCAGATCGCCGAACGGGAGGTAGCCGGAATCCATCGCCACGGCGATGCTGTCGCCGGCCTCGATGGTGTCCAGGCCGTAGGCGTTGCACCAGTAGACGAGTTTGGCGACGCCGTCCAGGTCGTCGATGCCACAGTTCGCGCCCAGGGCCCAGTCGGATTCGTACTCGATACAGGAGACGATCTCTGACCCATCCTCGGCGTGGTAGGTGTTCGAGCACTGGATGACGCAACCGGGGCTGCACGCGTGGTTGTAGAGTTCTTTGCCTGTGCGCACCTTGTTGTTCTCGAAGATGGCCTCACCCGCGATCTTGGCCGCGCCTTCAAAGCGTCCGGTGCGGAAGTTGCGGGTCGGTAGGCCGCCAGCTTCGTTCATGATATTGATCAGCACGGCAGTGCCGTAGGTGTTGAGGCCGCCCTTGGGCTTGGTGAGCGCGTGCTCGCCCAAGGCTTCGCGCAGCTTCTTCGCGCCGACCTTGAAAGCTTCGGGGTCAGCAATTTCAACGCCCGGCGCACCCTCAGCGTCGACCACGAAGAATTTCAAACCCTTGCTGCCCATCACTGCGCCCAGACCACCGCGACCGGAGTAGCGGGTGGGGCGCTGCTTCATGTCCTCAAAGACGATGCCGGAGTTGGCGTATCCGAATTCTCCGGCGTTGCCGATGCCCGCAACGTGAACACGTTTGCCGAACTTCTCAAACAGCACCGGGAACACATCGTACAGGTTCTTGCCGATGTAATCGGAGGCGCCCGAGAACTCGATCGCGGGCTTTTCGCCATCCCAGAAGAGTTTGGCGACCCAGTAATCCTTTTCGGCTGGCATGCCCTCAACGATGATGGCCTTGATGCGCATGCGGGCCACGGCAGGCGCCCATCCGGTACCGGCGTTGGACTCCTTGATGCCGCCCGTCAGCGGGGACTTCGCACCGACCGAGACGCGTGCTGAGGTCGGGGCTGCCGTTCCGGTGACCATACCCGGCGCAAAGATGAGCTTGTTGTTCGGGCCGAGGGGGTGGCTCATCGGATCGACTTCATCGTAGAGGATGGTCGAGGTCAGGCCTCGTCCGCCCAGGTTCTTGTACCGCTCGGGTACATCTTCCAACTTATAAGATTGATCGGTCATGTTAATACGCACAATCCACATAGGTCAAAACTCCTTTCTTCAAGTTTGTTTTCCTGGATATGTCAGCCTATCCAGGTGCGCAAAACCCCTCTCTGGCTGACTGGGTTCCTGGCAACAAAAAAGAGGCAATCCTCTTCATTATGAAGAGGATTGCCTCCTTTGCTAATACGGCAGGCGCAAGAATTGCTTCTTGTACCCTGGGAAGCGATCTGATCGCTTCCACACGCCCAGCCGTCCTCAAGGGATCAGGCTGGGTCGGAGGCGGTATATGTGACCGACTTTACGTTTCTTTCACAATACCTTGCCCTTATTATGGTTCAACCTTGCCGTTTTGTCAATCGGCAGATGATACAAATCTTGGTGTCAAACGTCAGACTTTTGCTGGTTTGATGACCGGCGCAGTCTCGCCTACCTCAACCATTCGACGGATGAGAGTGGCGGCTAAGTCCCGGCGGATTCCGGCGTGGGTGGGCGAATCCACAAGATTGTGGCGCTCGTGGGGATCGTCCTTTAAATCGTAGAGGAAGTCCTCGACGTAGACGTCGCTGTCAGGATCTTGGCCGGTTTTGTCCGGCGCGCGGACGCTGTACTTCCATCGCTTCGTGCGGATGGCGCGCCCACACTGGCTCTCGCTGATTTGCAGGAAGACCTCTTCCGGCCAATCCTGTGCGGTGCCATCGCTCAGGGCTTGCAGCGCGTGCCCGCGCATCGTCTCCGGTGGTGCGATGCCTGCTGCCGTGAGCAGCGTCGGTGGCAGATCGATGAGGCTCACCAGGTCGTCGATGACTTTGCCGCCGCTGAAGCCCGGCCCGCAGGCCACCATTGGGATGCGGATGCAGCCATCGTGACAGGAGCGTTTGTACTCCGCGTTGCGCGTGCGAAAGTGCGAACCGTGATCGCTGGTGTAGATAACGAGCGTGTTCTCCGCCAGTCCCAGGCGTTCCAGTTCGGCGCGGATGCGACCCAGGTTCTCGTCCAGGCTGTGGATACAACCCAAGTAGTCGGGGAATTCCTCCTGCCAATCGCCTTCGGTCCCTACTAGGTCACCCGGCGTGACGAAATCCTTGAAGCGCTCTTTGGAGCCGTGTGGCCCTTCGTAGTGGTTGTGGTCATTCTGGTGGTGCGGCTCGATATAGGAGACAAAGAGGAAGAACGGCTTCTCGCCCGTGCGTGTTTGCAGGTATTCGAGCACCCAATCGGTGTGCGCATCGACGCGATAGCGCCCTTCCGGGAAATCGCGCTGTTGCATATCACCGTCGAACATGTGGCCGTCGTAGCTGTGCGATGTGAACTCCAGCGTATCGGAGGCCAGCCAGTAATCCTTGTAACCACCACGTCGCTCCGGCGGAACGGGCTTGACGCGAAAATCGTCGGGGCCGCCGATGGGGCCGGTGGAAGCCAGGTGCCACTTGCCGATGTAGCCGACCTCGTAGCCGTTTTCGGCGAAGTGGTGGGCGATGGTTTTCTCGTCCAACGGCAGCATACGATGGTTGGTGTGGCAACCGACTTCGGTTGGATATTTGCCCGTTTGCAGGCTGGCGCGCGCTGGTCCGCAGACTGGCTGGCATGTGAAGGCCTGTTCGAAGCGCACGCCCTCACGCGCCATAAGATCTAGGTTGGGGGTGATATCGAGCGGTTGTCCATAGCAGCCACAGGTGTCCCACCGCTGCTGGTCGCTGAAAACAAAGAGGATATTGGGTTTATTCATACTGTTACCTCGTAGGTTATTGGCTTGTTAGCAGATAGGCAACCAGAGGTTACACGCAGATGGAGCAGGTTCTTGTCCAAAAGGCCAAAAAAATCTGCTCCATCTGCTTAATCTGCTGATAAAAAGGTGTACTTACTTCTCGTGCGCCGGATGCTGCGACAGGCAGATAAGCGGTGGCTTGTGCTCGAAGATCGGCAAGAAGCGCTCGGCGCGACCACGTAGGCGCTGGATGTTGGGCCGCAAGGCCCACAAGGTCAACAACATCACTGGAGTGCCCAGCAAAACCGCGTTGAGTAGTTCGCCGCGTAACGCGAAGATGAGCGGTAGCAGCACCGCTACAGTGATCGACGCGACTGAGGCATGGCCCACCAGCAATCCGGCAATGGTTCCCACGATCACCAGGATCGGCAGGAAGGGAAACCACAGCGCTGTCGCGAGGCCGACAGTCGTCGCCGTGCCTGCGCCACCGCGAAAACCAAGAAAGAGCGAGTAATTGTGTCCGACCACAGACAAGGCACCGGCCAACGCTATGGCACCGAGGCTAAGCCCCATGGCCTGCGCGAGCCAAATGGACGCCGCGCCTTTCAGCGCGTCGGTGACCGCTGTGAGCAAGGCAGGGATGAACCCTACCGAACGCCAGACATTCGTGCCGCCGGTGCGCCCGCTGCCGTGTTGGCGGATGTCGATGCGCCTGGCAGTCCATCCCCAAATCATTCCCGCCGGGATCGATCCCAATAGATACGCACCGGCCCAACCTATCACTTCTTTAACCCACACCATACTGTTATTTCCCCCTCAATATTGGATTCTCGATACTCGATGCTGCGTTATCGAGCCCAGCATCTGGCTCCCGGCTTCGAGTTCTTACCACGCAACCGGGACGCGCTGGATACGATACTGCCGGTCGAAGTATTGGACGTAGCGGTTTTGCCGACCAAATTCGTACACGCGCCGGGTGACATCGACATCTTGTTCGCAGTAGGCGAAGATTTCTTCGATGCGACCTTCCTTCCACCATTGCACCGCTTGCAAGCCATCTGCACTCTTACCGGTGCCCAACGTCGCTGACGCCACCGCATTCAGCCCAATACGGAACCCCAA
>JBJYXQ010000062.1:2675-4165 GCA_046260035.1 Anaerolineae bacterium | reverse complement strand
TTGAAGAACTGCATCGCCACCTGAATGTGCGGCTGGAGCCGGTTCATCGGGAAGACGCCCACCAACGTGCCCGAGATGCCGGTAGCCAGCCCCGCGATAGCAAAAACATAGCGAAACCAGCCCGGTATAAGCCGCGTCACACCAATCATAAAGATGACGATGCCCACGCCCCCCAAGATCAAACCGCCGTTGAAAATCCAGGCCAGCCGCGACACGCCTACTTCCCCCAATTCGGAAACGAAATGGTTCCAGAAGCGATAGGCTTGACCGTTGCGTCCCTCATAGGCCAGTGCGGTGATCAGCGCGCTCAAAAGGATAACCGCGACCCCGCCGATCCCCGCTGCCGCCGTCGCGAGGCGCTGTTTCGTTGATTTCTTCACGATCATTTTGGCACCCTTTAGCCGGCACCCTTGCGAAGCATACTTCGCAAGGGTAACTCAACTACACCGGATGCAACCCCGGAAATTCCAGACCCAACGTCTCCGGCCAGCCGTACATCACATTCATACACTGCGCCGCGCTGCCGGCTGCGCCTTTCATCAGGTTGTCGATCGCGGAGACAACAATAACCCGGCTTCCAGGTTCGTCCAACACGAAACCCACATCGCAGTAGTTCGAACCGGAGAGCAGCTTCGGCTCCGGGAAGCGGTGAATGCCCCGGCTGGCGCGCACCAATCGCACAAAAGGCTCTTTACCGTAGTCCTCGCGGTATAGCTTCCACAGGTCACGCTCGGCCAATTTCTTCGCTTCGTCCGTGAGCAGACAGTGACACGTCGCCAGTGCGCCGCGCACGATGTCCACCGAAGTCACGGTGAAGTGGAAGTGCGGATCAGCGGGATCGAGCTTGAGTTCCTGGATCATCTCCGCAACGTGGCGATGTCCAAACGGCGAATACGTCCGCACCACACCCGACCGTTCCGGGTGGTGCGAGCCGGGATTGCCCTTCGCGCCGCCCTCCGACGACCCCACCTTCACCTCGACGACCGTCTCCCGCACCAAACCCCGCTTGTAGAGCGGCGCGAGCGCCAGAATTGTCACCGTGGCGTTGCACCCCACGCCGCTGACATACTTCGCGCCCGCCATCTCCGCACGGTGCAATTCCGGCAGGCCATAGACGAAGCGGCTGAGCCACTCTGGATGCGGATGCTTGTGCTCGTACCAGCGGTCATAATCCGCCGGATTGCGCAGGCGGAAGTCGCCCGACAGGTCGATAATGCGTTCGGCTTTCTCCGCGAACGCGTTGATGCGTTCCCAGGCCGTGCTGTGCGGCAATCCCAAGAATAAGACATCGCACGGCTCCAGGTCCGCCAACCGGCTGAACTTGAGATTGGTGTGCCCGCGCAGATTCGGATGCACGAAGTGGGCGAATTCGCCCGCGTACGTCTCGGACGTGATCTGGCCGACTTCCACGTTCGGATGGAACAACAACAGCCGTAACAATTCCCCCCCGGCATAACCGGAAGCGCCAACGATTGCAGCTTTGATCATAC
>JBJYXQ010000062.1:0-2575 GCA_046260035.1 Anaerolineae bacterium | reverse complement strand
TCCGGGGCGTGGTTGACCTCGTTGACGAGGATGCGCCCATCGAGCGTCTCGAACAAATCCACCGAGACCACGCCACCGCCCACCGCCTTCGTCGCTTCCCGCGACCAATGCTCGATCTCTTCGGTCATTGGGCACACAACAGGCGCGCCGCCGCGCGCGGTGTTGGTGATCCAGTGCTCGGATTGGCGGTAGATGGCATAAATCACCTCATCACCCACCACCATTGTGCGGATGTCGCGTCCGGGCTTGTCGATGTACTCCTGAATGTAGACAACGTTGTGCTGGTACCCACCGAGTGTCGCCTTGTGCTCCAGCAACGCCTCGGCGGCATCACGGTCATTGACACGGGCCAACAGCCGCCCCCAGGAGCCAAATAGCGGCTTGAGTACCACCGGATAGCCCAGTGTCTCAATCGCATCCAACGCAGCATCCGGCGAGAGCGCCATCAACGTGCGCGGAGAGGGAATCCCCGCCTCGACCAGCGCAGCGCTGGTGAGATACTTGTCGCCGCAGGTTAGGATCGTCTTGTGCGGGCTGATGCAGGGAATACCAATGCCTTCCAGCCAGCGCGTAACGTAGTACGCTTCCGTGTGACTCAGGCAGCGGATCAGCGCCGCAGCGTAATCACCCGGCCCCGCCCCACCGATCTCAAAACTGACCCTGCGCGGATCCACACGATCCCAGGCCACGCCGCGCGCATCCAGCGCCGCCGTGAGCAGCTTCTCTTCCACTCGTTTGCGGGAATAGAAAACAGCTATCTTCATCTAGCACTCCTTGACACGAATTTCGAATAAAGAATTACGAACGATAGTACAGCAACGTAATTCGCAATTCGAAATTCTTAATTCGCTATTCCCCCCAGTCCTCTTCCACTTCCGGCGCCAACTCAACCGCGAGCGGATCCACGCTGATGACCTCAAGCTCTACGCCGCAATCCGGGCACACGACGATTTCGCCTTCCTCGACGCCGTCTTCCAATTCCAATTCGGCTGCACATTCGGGACATTCTACAGTTTTCATGATTTCATCTCCTTATAGTTTAGTGATTAGTGATTTGGGACTAGGGATTGGGAAACTCGCTCAATTCCTAATCCCCAGTCCCCAATCCCTGCCTGACAACAAAAAAGCCAGCCCCTTTGTCTAGGGACTGGCTCGAAAAAACACTTTTACTGATAGTAAGTACTGCTAAATCGAAAAACGCCGACCCAGACAAACTGGCTCCGCAATCGTACGGGCGCGACGGATTCGATTAATGTCACTGTGAAAAACCATAACGTTTCCTAAGCTGGCTGATCTATCAATGGCGAGGATGTGATTCGAACACACAACCAAGGGCTTATGAGTCCCCTGCTCTGCCATTGAGCTACCTCGCCACAAAAAGAGTAGCGGGGGGTGGATTCGAACCACCGACCTTTGGGTTATGAGCCCAACGAGCTGCCACTGCTCCACCCCGCATCGACAGTAGGGATTATACATGCTTTCGGAATTTCGTCAAGCTGCACTTCGTCCTCTTCCTTCTCTCTCGTCTATTTCGAGGGCAATCCACCGTGTTATCGGCGATTGACACACCTTGTATATCCGCTATACTGGACATATATCCAGCCCATTGGAGTTAAAAAGCTATGAATTACCACCGCCGCGTTCCAGCTTCGATACGCACGTTGCACATCCTGGAAGCCTTGGCCGCCGCGCCGGAAGGATTGACTGCGGGGCAACTAGCGGAAGCCATCGATATTCCGCACAGTGCGCTCTACGCTCTGCTCAACACACTCAAGTCTCAGGGCTACATTGTGCAAGCAGGCGCACGCCGACCCTACCGTGTTGGCCCGCGCGCGCAGGCCCTCAGCCAACCGCGCCCGGCGGGAATTAATACGCTCGTCAACGCCTTTTATGAAGAGACAGCGCGTCAAATGTCGCGCCATGCCCTTGCAGAGACGCTGGCTTTGGCAAAGCTCACCGATGCTGACAGCGCCGTACTCATCCTCGCCGAAGCGCCGTCCGCGCAGACCGTGCGCTGCGTCGTCCCCGCCGGTCAGAGAACACCCGCCGCCGAACACCCGGCAGGACTAGTGCTTCTGGCGGGTCTCACGCCATCCAGCCTGAAGCGCGCCGGGATAGACGCTGCGCTTTATGACACACTCCAACAAACGCGCCGCCAGACAATGGCCCGCACCACAGACGACGAGGCTATCACATTGGCTGTTCCCATCTGCCCTGACGGTCAGCATCCAGAAGCAGCGTTGCTAACGAGTATTCCGGCCTTTCGTTGGGATGCAGCAAGTGAGGAGACACTGCTGCACAGCTTGCGCGAAATGGCCGCGCGGCTCTCCTATCGCCTCGGTGCGCTCAGTTACACACCTTACGGCACAGCGCAAGCACATCCCCAGGGACCGAGCATTCCTATGGGAGAAGAGGAATTAAACGCCTTCCTGGACGGGCCGTGGGCCGCGCGGTTGGCCTGCATCCGGCCTGATGGTTCGCCGCACGTCGTCCCCATCTGGTACGAGTGGCGTGACGCGACATTCCTCATCGCTGCCTGGCCCGGTTCGGTATGGGCCGATTTCGTTGCACAGAA
>JBJYXQ010000061.1:0-4592 GCA_046260035.1 Anaerolineae bacterium | reverse complement strand
GTGCTCACATCCACCAATCCTGCCTCGTAGGCTGCGACCTGGTCTTCGTCAGGGATGATAGGTAGCACGATGCGCGAGGTGATCACTTGCACTGCACTGTGATACCGGGGATTTTTGTCCAGGACGAAGAATCGTCCGGATGCCCAATCGGTCAGGACGTACGGGCCGTTGCCCACAAAGGGCAGCGTGTTCATTGCATCCAGACGCACCGGGTACATCGCCGAAGTCGCCAGAATGCTGGGGAAGAACGCCGCCGGATCGTGCAGCGTGAAGCGCAGCGTGTGTGCGTCTACCACGGCTACTCCGATGGTCGCCGGATCGGTTGTGGCGCCACTGTTGAAGTCCTCCGCGCCTTGGATCGGGTACAGCACAAAGGCATAGCCTGCACCCGTCGCCGGGTCGAGCATACGGATTACGCTGTCGGCGTAATGCTGCGCCGTCACCGGCACGCCATCCGACCACAATGCATCGGTGCGCAGCGTGACGGTGTAGACCAGGCCGTCGGGCGAGACAGTGTAGCCAGTTGCGCCCGCCGGGATGAGACTGCCATTCGCATCGTAGCGATACGGCGCTTCCATTAATTGTGCCAGCACCGTTAACATGTTCAGGTCGCTGGCCTCGCGGTTCACATCCAGGCTGTCCGAATCGTAGCTCAGCGGATAGACCAGCCGTGCGCGTGATACAGTTTTGATAACCGACGTACTGCTCGCTGTGGCATCCGCCGTCGCTGTCGCGGTGTTCTCCATCTCCTGCCCCAGCGGGGCGGTAGCCGCGACCTGTGCCGTCACCACGAAGGCCACTTCTGCGCCGGGCGACATATCACCGAGGGGGCAGACGATGTCGCCACCCCAATCGCCGTTCACTGTACACACGCCACCCGGTGTCACGCTCACGGCACGCTGCTGCGGGTCGAGCGTGAAGGTCAGCAGTGTGTTCGTTGCAGCGAGCGTACCGTCATTGGCAAGCACAACATCGTACGTGAAAGTTTGCCCAGGTAGCAATACCACCACTGGTGTCGCTACGTGTAGCGAGAGATGTGCTCCTAGATACTCATCTGCACCGAGGTCGTAGCCTTGCCCCATCGGCCGCACCTGCTCTTCGAAGTCGTAGTCCAGGCCACCGTCAATCCCCTGATCAATCGCCGCCGACGTTGAGCCGATGTGATAATCATCGTTGGATGGGTCCACAAAGGCCGGATCGCCAGTGATCTGCTGTGCAATTGTCACGCTGGCTGTTGGCGATTGTGTCATAGTAAGGGGGACGTTATCCCAGAGGATGCCCGCCACCGTGACCGTGCTTGCTTGTGTGACCTTGAGGCCCACCGCGCTATCCGCCAGGATGACGTTTTCGAAATACGCATCTGTAGGCGTATTCGCCGACCAATCCTCTAGGTAAATCGCACTGCCGTCTCCGCTGGTGTTGGCGGAAAAAGTGTCATGCACGATTTGCGGGAACGCCCCTATCATCATCACCGCACCGCCGTATTGGTTGGCGTGGTTCCGCACGATGACGTTGTTGAGCACTTTGGGATCACCTGGCCCGTGGAAAAGAATGCCGCCCCCTGCATCCGCAGCAACGTTGTCGGCGATAAAGTTGCTGTCAATGGTGAGATTGCTGATAAAGATGTTCAATCCCGCACCCCAGGGAGCTTCATTATCGGTGATGGTGTTCCACTTGATCCCCCCCTCTGGGCAGAATTCCGTCCCAATACCGCCACCGCTGTCACCAGCGACATTGTAAAGCACCTTATTCCCGAACAAAAAGGCGGCAGTATTTCCCAGTTCAGATACACAATACATATGCACCCCGGCGCTGTGGAAGTTCGCAGTATTGGACAATATTTGATTTTTCTGTATCCACGCATTACTGGCATAGAGATAGGCGCCTCCTCCAATATCCGCCAAATTATCGCGGATAAGGTTGTCCACAAGCGTTATCTCATCCTCTGCTATGTACAACCCACCGCCGGTGATGGCACTATTGTTGCGGATTTCGTTCTGTGTGAAGGTGTGCTGTCCACCTGCGATTGAAATTCCCCCTGCGTACGCGTCGGAGGTGTTGGAAATGACAGTGTTGCCATTGAATGTGAGTGTGTAAGGCTCACGTTCTTGCCAGATATCCATCGCTCCGCCGCGATTGGGGACGCTTCCCATCCCCGGTCCTTCGCCAGCGACGTGGTTATCGGCAAAAAGATTATCCACAATAGTTGCGGGATGATCGCGCAACGCGAGGCCGCCGCCCCAATAAGCGGTGTTGCCCGTGATTTCGTTGTCGTTCAGCGTTGCCCCGGTCCCTGGGGTGTAATCCAGGAAGATCGCTCCGCCAAAGTCTGCGTGATTGCCATAAATCCAGTTGCGCCGGAATTGTGGCGCTGCACCGGATACGTAAATGCCACCACCGGCATCGGAGCCGCCGGCCCATTCGTGTCCACCCATGCCATCGTTGCCGCCGCCGGTGATGCGGAAACCTTCCACAACCGGCGCAATGCCGTCTCCGGTGACGACGATGGCACGCCCACCGCTCTGCGCGTCGATGATTGTGGGGTTCGCCGACAAGTCAGGCATATCCCAGTCGGACGTCGAGTAGCCGCCGCGGAGCGTGATGTTCTTGTCGATGTAGACCACCTGTGTGATATCAGACGGCCCGTAGTAATCGGCGGGCGCAGCGTGGCTATGCAGGTCGCTGTACGTCCCTGCTGCGACTTTGATGATGTCGCCATCTGATGCTGCATCCACTGCATTCTGGATGCTGGTATAGTCGCATCCGGAATCGCACACGTGGATTTCCGCACCGAACTCCGGGACGGCAAACACAGGCTGCCAATCCCCACCGCCATAACGCGCGATCCAACTCCATTGGGGGATCACATCCCCGTAAGCGTCGAAGCCTTCGTACGTCCCCACGATGCCGTTGTAGCTGCTCGTCGTTGCCAGCGCATCTCGTGCAGCAGCCGGTGTGGGAACTTGGGCCCTGTTCAACGCATCGACGACCATACCGGCTGCATCGTAGGCAAAGGCGGTGATTGTGTCTAGCGTATCCGGCCCGTTGGAAAAGTTCGCGGCTTGGTAATCGCTCACAAACGTCGTCCAACCAGGCATACCCCAGAAAGGCCGGAGATGCATCGCGATGAAATCACCCTGGGCTGCTTCTGTACCCGCCTGACTCAAATAAGCGTACATCCACATCGGCACTTCGCTCATCGAGTCCCAGGCAATGGGGACGTCGTTCATCCCTAGATCGTAGGCGATCCGGCTGATTTGTCCCGGTTCCGCTGCCGCATAGCCAGCGACGAAGATCACATCGGGGTCTTGCGATTTGATGACCTCCAGAGTCGCCGTGAAATCATTGGTATTGGCCACAATCCAATCGCCCGTGATTGTACCACCCAACGCGACAAAGGTATTGGAATAAAGGTCGCGCAACCACTCGGCGCCGGGTTCGCTTATGATGGCGCTCCGTGCATACCCCATCCATTGACGGAAATACGTTGCCATGAACGGGGTCGGTGCAGCATCATGAGAGACGGTGCGGAACGTGGTCGTGTAGCCTTGCTGCGTCACGTTCGGGTTTGTGGACGAAGGGGAAATCATCGGCACGCCGGCCGCTGCATAGACCGACTGGACCGACGTACTCGCGCCGCTACACGTATGCCCGACGACGGCCACCGCGCCCGTGTCGAGCAGAGTCTGCGCGGCAGTGAGGGCCTGTGTTGGGTCGCAGGCATCATCGGCGACGGACACGTGTAGCATGTAATTCAGTCCACCCAAGGTGACGCCACCCGCCGCGTTCGTCTGGCTGATAGTGAGTTGCACCGCGTTGACCTGTTGCCAGCCGAGATCAGGGATGGGGCCGCTCAAGTCCGCTGCGACGCCAATCGTGGTGACGCACGGGCCATCTACGGTGAGCCATCCTTCGCGAAGGCCCTGCTCTACACCGGAAATCCGGCTGCGCACGCTCTGCGGGATCAGCGGATCGGTCTCGTGGAAGGGCGCCAGCTCCACACCGCCCTCAGCCACGGTATACAATGCCGTGCCGGACGTGAACGTGCCGGAGATAACGTCGCCGATGGTATCGAAGACAGCGTTATCCAGCCGTTTCATCGCGCTGCTGAGCAGCCGATCGGAACCAGGGATGGCTCCGCCCTCAAACAGCGTGTTGTACTGGTCACTGTCCACGCCGATGCCCCACGCGCCGGATTGCGTGGCGGTGAGGATCGCCCCGTTGCCGGTAGCCCCACCGACGCCAAAGATCACATCCGCGCCCAGCAGCATCTGCTCCTGCGCTGTCTGCGCGCCCAGGTCAGGATCGACAAAGGTGCCGGTGTAGGTGATGATAACGGTCGTAGAGGGATCGGCGCATTGCGCGGCGTTATGGTACGCGTTGGCAAACGCTGTCACCGACGGAATCGCCATCCCACCAACTGCGCCGACCACGTGGCTATCGGACATCAACGCGGCCAATGTCCCCGCCAGATAACCAGCCTGGTCAGAGGCAAAGGTCATGCCACGCAGGTTCGGCGGCTGGCTTTCCCACGCGTGATCTATAAGGGCAAAAGAGGTCCCCGGATAGAGCACGGCTGTTTGTGAGATCGC
>JBJYXQ010000060.1:0-6960 GCA_046260035.1 Anaerolineae bacterium | reverse complement strand
GGACGCGGCGTCGCGTGAAAGAGAAACAGGCCACCATAGACTTCACCCTTGACCAAAAGCGGTACAGCCAGGACCGCGCGACAGCGTGGGCCCTCCCCCGTATCAGCGGGAACTTGCGCAGCGCTGTCTGTATCCGTGATAAATGCCGGTTGACTCGTCGTCGACACTTGCTCCCAGGCACGTTTCGCAAGCGAGCAGGATCCTAACTTGTACATCTGCTGCGAAGATTCATCAGCCTGCCACATCACCAGGGGCTTGCCGAGGCCCTGACGGCGATAAATCGCTGCAGCGCGCACATCCAACAACTCCCCGGTGCGCGTCACGATCATTTCGAGCACTTGTTTCAGCGGGCGCGCGGAGTTGATCGCCCGCAACATATCGCGCAAACCTTCGGCAACCTTGCGCCGCTGCTCGATCTCGCGCGTCCGTTCCGCGACACGTTGCTCCAGTTCCTCTCGAAACTGCACCTCATTCTGCAATAGGGCTTCAGTTGTTCTATGGACAGTTAGTAAATTCCGCCGGATAAGGAAATACAACATCACAGCCGTCAGCAAAGTGTAAAGCCAGTTGCCCAGCATCTCCAGACGCAACAACCGGGTCTGGTCGCGGACCAGGAGACCCAACAATTCGTCGGAAAGCAATATCCACAAGGCTCCGGCGATAACGTAGACCACAATGATACGAAGCGGCGTCAATTTCCACCAAGAACGGCGGCGCACATCTAGCGACATCGGCGATCCCTGCACACGATTCTCCTTCTTATGATCTCAACCAACCTGTTGCCAAGAAAATGGTCGGTAATTTGTCGCTATTGTATCGCAAGTTGTCTACTTACCAAATGCCTATCAAATAATCAGAGTCCTATCATTCTTGCGGGTCAACAGGCATTTATGCGTTATTTTGCCGCTAAAGCGGCTTTTCTTAAAGGGGATTTTTGGAGCGGGCTTCACCCCGCTCCAAAAATCCCCCTCAACTCCGGCCTTTAGGCCACATTTGTAGCTGACGAAAGCCTGAGGCGTTTTGCGTCAAGAGAATGATAAGCAAATCATCTGCACGTTTGTGGACACGGTTCGACAGACGTGCAAGCCTGCTCTCAACCGGAGTCACCAGGTGTGGACACTAAGTTCCATCATCTGACTGATGACAGGGGTGCCACTAACGGGTATCCTGAACATGATATTAGGAGACGCAGGAAGTTTTAGGGGGCATAACCTTGAATGACGATTACTTGCAACAAATCGCTGAGCTAGAGAAGCAAGCGCGATCCATATACGATGCCGCGGTAGAAGAAGCTGAACAATTGCCGGCACAAACAGAAGCTAGCGCGCATACCTTGCTCGATAAGGCGCGGGCTGACGCCGAGGCACAGGCCAAGCAGATGCTGGCGGAGGCGAAGCGTAAGTCCGAGAGCGAAAGCATCTTGCAACAGGCAAACCAGGAAACAGAACGGATGAAAACCCTGGCAATGAACCACTTTGATCGCGCAGTGGCATTTGTATTGGATCGACTTACAGGCAAGGAATAACCATGGGATCAGGTGCAGGTTCACAATACGCTGCGGTCCATGCTCAGGTACGCGCGTTCAGCTCTACATTTCTGACCGATGAGACATGGACAGCCCTGTGTGAAGCCAGTGACTTTGCGACCCTTTTGGGACTGCTAAAAGAGACGGTTTATGGGCCGTATCTGAACGAGGTCGAGGAACACTTACTGACACCGCGCCGGGTCATCTATCAAGCCAACAAACATCTGGCTGAGGCATTTCAGTCCATCCTGTACCTGCTGCCAGATGCCGCCCGGCAGTTGATCACGCAACTTTACCGCCGCTACGAAGTGGATAATCTGAAAGCACTCCTGCGCGGTATCGAAACCGGCACACCCTGGGACAGTGTGCGATATTTGCTGTTCCCACTTGGACCATCCACACTGCTGCCCGCCGAGCAGATGGCTGAGGCCGCGACCGTCGGTGCTGCTGTTGAACAACTTAACGGCACGCCCTATTACGACACACTCAACTACGCGATGAAACGCTATACCGCCGAACAAAATCTGTTTCCATTGGAAGTCGCGCTGGATCTCAACTACTGGCGCGAACTATGGCAAGATGTCAACTATCTCTCCAATGTCTATCTGCCGCAATTGCAGCGTTGTGTTGGCACACTCCTTGACGACACCAACTTGATGTGGGCCATTCGATATCGAGTGAACCATAATCTTTCCGAAGAAGAGATCATCAACTATACCCTACCCTTCGGATATCAGGTCAAGGATGAGGATATTCGCGCCGTTGCTGCCGGGATGGACATTACGCACATCCTGACACGCATTTATCCTGACCTGGAAGATGTCGGCGCATTGCTCAAAGAACCGCGTACTGGGTTGCCGCTATTGGAAGCGCAACTACAACGCCGTCTTGCGGTAATGAGCCGCGAAGTGTTTCTGGGGTATCCCTTTCACATCGGAATTCCGGCAGCGTATTTGATATTGGCTGAATTGGAAATTCAGGACCTCACCGTGCTGGTCGAAGCGAAAGCCACACAGACGCCGGCTGAAAAATTCCATCCCTTCCTGCTCACCGCCTCTTGTAACGCAGCATGATCTATATGACAACTTAAATGTTGGAGAAAAAACAATGCTTTATCCCGAACTCATGAGTCAAGTTGAAATCTTTGTGCCCGAAGCTCACGTCCTGGCAGCTACGCAGGCCGTTGCGGGAACAGGGAGCGTCCATTTGCTGGATGCCAGCTACTTGAACACCGCCACAGAAGGCGGCAGCGAGTGGCGACATCGCGCTTCGTCTCTGGCAGCGATGGAGCGCCGCATCATGACATTGATGCAAACCCTCAACATCGAAGAGGGCACACCGCCCACAGATCTAAGTACGCAAGTGGAACTGGAAACCGTACAATCCACTGCTGAACAGTTGGAGCAAGAAGTCAAGCAAGTCGTCGACGAGTTGAACGAAAAACAAAAGCGGATGGATCAACTATGCAGTTACATCCAGCAACTGGACCCAGTCGCACGTATCAACATTGATATAGATATCCTGCGCAATCCACGCTACGTATATTCCATTCTGGGCATCATTCCTCTGGAACACATCGACCGGCTGCGCACAAGCTTGATGCGCATTCCGCATGTCCTCTTCCCACTCTACCAGGATAACCAACAAGCTATCGTGATCCTATCCGGTATGGAACAGTATGCTAATGTGTTGCAGCGCGCAGCGCGCAGCGCGTACCTTAACCCGTTGAATCTACCGGAAGACTACAACGGCACACCGCAAGAAGTGATTGCTACATTGCAAACTGACAGCCAGAAACTTTCGGCAGAGATTACCCAAGACAAAACCAGGTTAGCCGAGTTGCACGACCGCCGCGCCGAACAGTTGCAGACCTTGCTCTGGCAAGTACGCAGCAGCCGTATGGTTGCCGATGCATTGACGCGCTACGGGCAATTGCAATATACCTACGTCATCTTAGGCTGGATCCCGAATTCGGAGTTGCCCGCACTGAAGCAAAAGCTCACGCAGATTTCCGATGAGATTATGATCGATACGCAGCCCTCCGAACGTCGCCATGCCGAACCCAACGTCCCCGTGACGCTCAAGAATCCGGGACTTCTGCGATCATTCCAATCCTTGGTGACGACATACGGACGTCCACGTTATACTGAAATCGATCCGACGATTTTCATCACCATCACCTTCCCGCTGCTCTTCGGCGCGATGTTTGGCGATGTAGGGCATGGACTGGTACTAACGCTATTAGGCGGGCTGCTCGCCAGTCGTAAAATTCCCAAACTCAAAGGGATGGGGGACTTTGGCGTTATCATTGTCGCCTGTGGTGTACTTTCCATCATCTTCGGCTTCCTCTACGGCAGCATCTTCGGCGTGGAAACCTTAATCCCCGCGCTGTGGTTTCGCCCGATGGATAACATCATGAAAATACTCTTTATCTCGATGGGGGCTGGCGTTTTCTTGATGATCGTAGGCTTTATCACCGGCATGATCAACGATTGGATGGCGCGTAACTGGAGTCATTTTTGGTTTAGCCATACCGGCGTCGTCGGTTTTGCCTTTTACATCTCGCTCCTGGGTCTGGCCGGTAGCATGGCGCTCCCCAACTTCCCTATACCAACCCTGGTCTTTGCTATCACGACAGGCATCAGTGGAATAGGCGTGATGTTTTCGGAAGTATTCAGCCGACTGTTGGAAGGCAAACGTCCCTTGATCGAGGGCGGCATCGCAACATATGCAGTCCAGGTCTTTTTTGAATCTTTTGAAGCCGTGGTCAACCTGTTGAGCAACACCCTTTCTTATGCTCGTGTTGGCGCATTTGCTGTCGCTCACGGCGGCCTGGGCGCGGTGATCTTCATTCTGGCGGGGATGGCCAGCGCCAGCCACGGACCCCTCTATTGGCTGGTGGTGGCGGGAGGCAATCTCTTCATCATTGGCTTCGAGGGAATGATCGTCGCCATCCAGACCTTACGTCTGGAATACTACGAGTTTTTCAGCAAGTTCTTTACCGGTGGCGGTGCGCCTTATACGCCTCTCGCCGCCGTTGTCGAGAGCAGCGAATCATAAATTTAGTCAGTGAGGTGAAACGATGGTTAATTTGATTATTGCAGTTTTAGTAGGCTTAATTCCGATGGCACCGGCGGTCATCTACTTTTTCCGCCAGCGGAACGCCTCCTTGGGACGCGCAACACGCAGCCTGATTATGGGAATGACCGGCTTCAATGTCCTCTTGGGGTTAATGGCAGCCGGTGTGGGCTTCGTGTGGTTATTCTCTCCAGGGACAGTGATGGCAGCAACAGGTGCACAGGCCGCTACAGGTGATCCCTACGCCGGCCTGGCAGCGGCTATATCCACCGGACTGGCCGCCGTCGGTGCAGGTATCGCAGTGAGTGGCACCGGTGCAGCCGCCGTGGGCACGATTGCCCAAAAACCGGACTTCTTCGGGCGCGCGCTCATCTTCGTCGGTCTGGCCGAAGGTATTGCCATCTACGGCTTGATCATCTCGTTTATGGTCCTGAACCGGTAGGCCCGCAATGAAAATTATAGTCATCGGTCATCCTGACGCCGTCCTGGGATTCTCACTGACCGGCATCAACGGTCAAATTGCCACCACGGCAGAGGAAGTCCAAAAAGCAATCGACGGCGTGCTGACAATGCCGGACGTCGGCATCGTGCTGATTACCGATGATGTCGCCAAATTCATCGAGGAGCGACTCAACCAGATGATGTTACGCAGCACACGGCCGTTGTTCATCGAGATTCCCGGTCCTGAAGGGATGCGTGCGGGACGGCCATCTCTAAGCGAAGTAATTCAGAAAACTATTGGTATCAGAATGTAGAGGTAAGAATGGAATCGGTAAAAGACAATCTGCAAACCCTCTCGCGGGCGATTCTCAAAAAGGCGCATGCCGACGCCGAAGAGGTACTGGCGGATGCGAAGGCTAAAGCGGAGGCCATACGTAACCAGGCACAGGAACAGGCCGAAAGCGAGCGATCGCGCATTCTGGCGCGCGCCCAGCAAGAGGTCGATCGTATCCACAGCCAACAAAAGGCCACCGCCGAACTTCAGGCCCGGTCGCAGAAACTGGAACAACGCGAGGCACTCCTCGATCAAGTCTTTGAGGCTGTCCGGCAACGCCTGCCGTCCGTCCAGCAATGGACCGACTACGACCAGATTACGATGCAGTTGGCACGCGAAGCCCTAACGCAGTTGCGGGCCGATCAGGGCATCCTGTACGCCGACGCTCGCACCCAAGAGGTGCTGGATGATGCGGCCCTGGAGCAATTAGGAAAAGCGGTGGAGATGGAGGTCAAGCGCGGTGAGACGTTGGCCCATGGCACCGGCGTGGTCGCCAAAACAGAGGATGACTATCGCGAATACGACAATACTCTGGAAGCGCGCCTGGACCGCGAACAAGACGAACTCCGCTTCCCAGTCTTTCGCTTATTGATGGGAGAATCGCTATGAGTGATCAGATAGGAACCGTAACCTGGATCAATGGGCCGGTCGTCCGGGCACAAGGCTCGCGCGACGTGAGTATGTTGGAACTGGTCGAGGTCGGCGATCAACGGTTAGTGGGCGAAGTCATCGGCCTAAAGGGCGCAGAGATGACACTGCAGGTTTACGAAGAGACTTCCGGTATGGAACCTGGTGCGCCGGTCTACGGCACAGGGATGCCGCTCTCGGTAGAACTGGGCCCCGGGCTATTGCGCAGCATCTTCGACGGCATTCAACGTCCGTTACCGGTGATGGAAATGCGCCAGGGATCATTCATCGAGCGCGGCGTGCGCCTGACACCACTCTACCGTCGCGACCGCTGGCACTTCACCCCCCAGCAAAAAGCCGATACCGACATCGAGGGCGGTGCAATCCTGGGCGTAGTCCCCGAGACACAAACCGTAGAGCACCGGGTGATGGTGCCGCCGAGTCTTAGCGGAACGCTGACCTGGATCGCATCCGAAGGCGAGTACACGATCGACGAACCGATCGCCCGCTTGCGCAGCGCTGAGGGAGAGGAAGAGCAGGAGCTGACAATGTTGCAGCGCTGGCCCGTGCGACGTCCGCGCCCTTATCGCCAACTCAAGGAGCAGATCGAACCGCTCGTCACCGGGCAGCGCGTGCTGGACACGCTCTTCCCGCTGGCCAAAGGCGGTGCGGCGGCTATTCCCGGCGGCTTTGGTGCGGGCAAGACCATCACGCAGCACCAGATCGCCAAATGGTCTGATGCACAAGTTGTTATCTTCATCGGCTGCGGCGAACGCGGTAACGAAATGACCGAGGTACTGCAAGAGTTCCCTGAACTGATCGACCCGTACACCGGCCGCCCGTTGATGGAGCGCACGGTATTGATCGCCAATACCTCGAACATGCCGGTAGCGGCCCGCGAAGCCAGCATTTACACCGGCATCACCATCGCCGAATACTATCGCGACATGGGCTA
>JBJYXQ010000059.1:0-10047 GCA_046260035.1 Anaerolineae bacterium | reverse complement strand
CGTTGTTGGACGGGGGACTGGCATAAATCCCAGATGTGCGATGGCATCTTCTTCTTCGGTCCAATCGGATTCATCTTCGATGCGCGGCCATTCGTAAGTTCCCCCCAGCGTCATCGGAGACTTGCCCTTGGCGAGATGAACGGTCAGATCCCACCAGTTGAAATCGACCATGTTGGGCGGCAGACAGGCACGGCGCTGCACCGTGATCTGGCGCAGGAATTCTAGCGCCGTGTAGATAGCCGGATCATCTAGCTTTAATGCGTCCGTACCGTTCATCGTCTGCGCACCGGCAGTCCAAAAGAACGGAATTAATAAGTTAAGTAGAGCTTCTCCGGCAGCAGTACCTGCCGGAAATACAACGGCATACTGATTGTTATAGCGTTGTTGGACTTCTGGTAGTGCGAAATGATCAATGATTTGCAACCAGTCATCCCAAGTTTCGGGGGGAGTGATCCCCTCGGCATCAAACCAATCTTTTCGATACCACATACCCGACACGTCGGCCTGCACCGGCACGCCGTAGATTTGTCCATCGACGGTGTTGTTCAGCGCCACTGGTGTTTCCAGGTCCTCGGCTAATTCCCGTGCCCATTGTTTGTCGAGCTTGTCCAGTGGGGCGATATAGCCAGCGCATGCATAGTCGGGGATCCATACATAATCCATCGGCGCGATATCTGGCGCTTCGCCTTGAACGACTGCACGCCGCAATTTCCGGTGGAAATCGCCGCGCGAGCACATCGTTACTTTTAGTTTGACTTCCTGATCAGGATGTTGCAGGTTCCAGGTGTGGACGGCGCTCTCCATCGAACCGAGCCAGAATACATCATAATGCGTCAGAATGTGGAGGTCGGTTTGCTTTTCTATGCGTTTGGTAACACTTCGGGCAACAAAGGTGCCTTGCCCGGCGCGGCGATACAGAAAGCCTTCGCGCGCTAGTTCCGTGAGAGCTTGGCGTACGGGGGCACGACTAACTCCGTACAACTCGCATAACTCCATCTCGGTTGGCAAGCGGTCGCCAGGCCGCAAAATGTCATCTTCCATTTGTTGCTTGAAATGAAGTTTGAGTTGATAGTAGATGGGAACTGGAGAATTTCGATCAACCATGAATAGCCTTACTTCTTGTTTTGAAGGGTACTTTGGTATTTCTTTATAACATTATAACACTGCGATTTTGCCTTGTCAATAGGGTCGCCCTGGCTCCGGTTGATAATTCCCGTGTCTAGGCTGGAATTTCGGGCAATTTAGCCAGATTCAGGACAAATGACTGAAGAATGTAACCAAATGTCATATCGTTTTTTTTGTAGTTTTTAGGCGCTACGCCGCGCCCAAAAACTACAAACTTAATTCTCCAGCAAACGAACAGCCCGCCGAGATTGCAATCTCGGCGGGCTTACTTTGTGCTCCTCCTTCTGAGAGGCCTGGCTTAATCCCCCAGGTGGGTAAGCCACATTTTTGGGCTGGACCCTTTTCTGTGTTTGTGTTGCCTTACCGTGAGTCTATATCGTCTGTATACATAAGAGCTTCGCGGCCACGTTCGCCAGTGCGAATGCGGATTACGTCTTCGACAGGATACACAAAAATGATGCCGTCTCCTTGGTTGCCGGTTGCCGCGGCTTGACAGATTGTGTTTATCGTTTTCTCAACATTGTGATCGCTCAAAACGATGTTGATCTGTATCTTCGGCAGCAAGTCTACCTGATATGTTCCTGTGCGTCCGGTCAAGGTGATTCCCCCCTGGCGGCCGTGTCCACGAATCTCGATCACATTCATCCCAACAATGCCAATGTCACGCAGCGCAGCCTTGACCTCGCTAAGCTTTTCTTCCCGAATAATCGCCTCGATTTTCTTGGTCATGGCACACCTCCTCAGGCATACGCCTGTTCAGCATGTTCACTGATGTCCAAGCCGACTTCTTCTTCGTGGTTGGAAACGCGCAACCCCATCACTTTGTTAAGCACCAGTGCAAGACAGTAAGTGCCGATGAAGGCTACGCCTATGGCTAAGGCCGCGGCTCCCAACTGACTCACGAACTGCGCAGGATTGCCATAGAACAACCCATCCGCCCCTGCGCCGTTCACTGAGCGGGTAGCAAAAAGCCCTGTCGCCAGCGCACCCCACAGTCCACCCAGCCCATGGCAGGCAAACACATCGAGTGATTCATCTAGCTTGTAGTGGCCTTTGATGAGCTTGATGGCGTAGTAACTGATGGGGGCAGCCACTGCCCCAATGAACATCGCCGCAAGGGGTGTTACATATCCTGCACCAGGTGTGATGGCGACCAGGCCAACCACTGCTCCGGTGATAATGCCTAGCACGCTAGGTTTGTTATCCCGCCAGCTCAACAACATCCACATCAATCCTGCGGCTGCGGCTGCGGTGTTCGTTGTGAAGATCGCGTGGATCGCCACGCCATCCGCAGCTAACGCACTTCCACCGTTAAAGCCAAACCATCCCATCCATAACAGCCCTGCGCCCAAGATGCTGTAGGGAATGTTCGCTGGTTCGAACACGCCATCGACAAACCCCTTGCGCGGTCCGAGTACCAGAGCAAAGGCCAAGGCTGAAAAGCCAGCCAGGATATGTACGACCGTTCCTCCTGCAAAGTCGAGTGCGCCTAGCCCCTTTGGCCCCAAGATGCCACCGCCCCATACCCAGTGCGCCACTGGATCGTAGATCACTGTGGCCCAGAGCAGGCTGAAAACCAGGAAAGTCTTGAATCGCACGCGCTCCACGAACGCGCCGGTGATCAGCGCAGGCGTGATGATGGCAAACATCATTTGGAAGGTTGCAAAAGCCATGTGGGGAATTGTGGGCGCATACTCTGATGGAGCGGCGCCTACCGAAGCAAATCCCACAAAATCAAGTCGGCCAATAAGCTTGTCGATGTCCGGGCCAAAGGCCAGGCTATACCCATAAAGCAACCACTGAAGACTGATGAGGCACATCAGAATGAAACTCAGATTGAGTGTCGAAAGGACATTCTTTTTGCGCACCATCCCACCATAAAAGAAAGCTAGCGCAGGAGTCATCATCAACACCAATGCTGCCGATACCAATATCCATGTTGTATCCCCTGCATTAATCTCCATCTCTATATCTCCTTGGCTTTCTTTCGATGGTAGCGAACAAAGGATTAGTAGATCGGTAGATAGCGATCTACTTCCCACTCGGTGACGCGGATGCGGTAGTCGTCCCACTCCTGTTTCTTGGCACTGATGAAGCGTTCGTAGATGTGCGGACCGAGTGCGTCCTGGATGACTTTGTCTTCAGACAGACAGTCGAGGGCCTCACTTAGCGAGCCGGGCAGTGTTTTGACCTGGCGTTGGATGCGGCGCTCTTCGTCCAACTCATAGAGGTTCTCTTCCAGCGCATCGGGCGGTGTCATGCCCTTTTCGATACCATCCAGACCGGCCATCAGCACTGCCGCGAAGGCTAGGTAGGGGTTACAGCTCGGGTCGGGACAGCGCAGTTCGATACGGGTCGCTTCGATCTGGCTGACACGCGGCACACGGATGAGCGCCGAACGATTGATGCGCGCCCAACTGAGGTAGACCGGCGCTTCGTAGCCGGGAACCAGGCGTTTGTAAGAGTTCACCAGTGGGGCGACGATGGCGCAGAATCCGCGCGCGTGGGCTAGTTGCCCAGCGATGTACTGCTTGGCGACGGTCGAAAGCCCGAATTCGTCGTTGGGATCGGCGAAGGCGTTCTGGCCGGTTTTCAGGTCAACTAGACTCTGGTGCGTGTGCATCCCCGATCCGTTGATGCCGAACACCGGCTTTGGCATAAAGGTGGCGTACAGATTGTGGAACTTGGCCACAGCCTTGAGCACATATTTGAAGGTGATGGCGTTGTCAGCGGTGCTGACCGCATCTGCGTACTTGAAATCGATCTCGTGTTGCCCGGTGGCGACCTCGTGGTGACTGGCTTCGGGCCTGATGCCCAGAGCTTCCAGTGCCGCAACCATATCCTTGCGCACATCCAGGGCCAGATCGGTCGAGTAATCGAAGTAGCCGCCCTGATCTTGCGGATTGAGGGTTGGGCGACCTGCGGCGTCGTAATGGAAGAGGAAGAACTCGAGTTCCGGACCTGTGTTGAAACCGAACCCCATTTCCTCAGCTTTTTTCACAGCTCTCTTCAGAACCCCGCGCGGATCGCCGGGAAAGGGTTTCCCCGCCGGGGTATAAACGTCGCAGATCATACGCGCAGTGCCGGCTCCCTCTTTGGCTTCCCACGGGATGATCTGGAAAGTGGTTGGATCGGGCATCAGGTACATGTCGCTCTCGGCGATACGGGCGAATCCTTGCACCGAGGAGCCGTCGAACCACACACCTTTGTCCAGTGCGACCTCGAGTTCGTGGCTGGGAATGGTGATCCCTTTCACGATACCGACAATGTCGGTGAACTGCAGATGGATGAACTTCACCATCTGTTCCTTAACGGTCTGTAATACATCCTGTGCTGTCATCTTAGACATTGCCTTCCTCCTGATTGCAAAAATACTGATTGGTTGACGTTCAAATAAGCAGTATAGCGTATAGGAGGAGGTGTGTCTATGGGCAGATTAGACGAAAATTCGGGGCGTTCTTTTGTGCAAAATGCACAAAGGCAGGGTGATTCACCACTGCACACTGCGCAGTGGTGAATCGTTTTCTCCTCTTTCTGACTGTGGGACTAACTGACCCACCACAAGGATAGAAAAAGCCCTTATGGTGGCGAATCCTATTGGAACTGGTTTTCGATCATGTCTTCGGGGTAGGCATATGTTTTGTGCATTGCGATGTCGATTCCGTAGAGTTCTGCATCTTTAAGCACGCGCAGCATACCGAATTTATTCAAGATGAAGAAGAGTAAGAACCCTGCTGCGGCGGTGAAGAGCATGATGCTGAGTGCGCCGAGCGCTTGCACTCCAATCTGAGACAACCAATCAGCGGTTTCAAAACCGTAGATTGGATGTCCGCCCAGCACTTTTGCTCCGAATAATCCTGTTGCCAACGCGCCCCAGATACCACATGCGCCGTGCACCGGGAAACAGGCCAGCGCATCGTCGATCTTCAGGACGTTTTCCAGCAGGCCGACGGTGAAGGTGGTGAGCAGCCCGGCGACCAGACCGGTGATGAAGGCGAAGATGGGTCCCATCACAGCAGCGCCTGAACAGATCGCAACCGCGCCGGCAAGTAGACCGATCATGCTGGTCAGGACATGGCCGCGCGACGTAATTGCTGCGCCGAAGAGGCCACCTGCCATCGCCATAGCCGTTGTCACCGAAACCCAAGACAGCTCTACGTTGATGGTCTGTGGGTCGGTGGCGGTGCTGGAGCCGATATTGAACCCAAACCATCCGAAAACCAGAAGCCACGCGCCGATGACAGATAGCGGGATGCTGTGCCCAAAGAACGAGCGGGCTAGGTTGTTCTTGCCTACGAACTTGCCGATTCTTGGACCGATGATGATCGCTCCTGTCAGTGCCAGCGTTCCGCCGAGTAGGTGCACCACCGTCGAACCAGCGTAGTCAATGAAGCCGAGACTGCTTAACCAGCCGCCGCCCCATACCCAGTGCTCGACGATGGGGTAGATGAAGGCCGAGATCACACCAGCAGCGATGACCCAACCCCAGAAATTGTCACGTTCGGCCAGCGCGCCTGGGACAATGGCGACGGCTGTGATCGCGAACATCGACATTTTGAACCACAAGGCTAGGTCACCAAAGCCGGAAGGGCTAGCGGCGATGCCGTAAGCCCCAGTCCCAGCCAATGCTGGCGGCAGCGGGTTAGCGATAGTCGGAAAAAACTTGGGTATACCGATGACCGGCGCGTCCGTGTAATAGGCCAGCGGAAAGCCGATGAGAAAGTACATCACAAAAGCCAGCGTCCAACCGACATTAATTGTGAGAATGGTGTGGCTGACGTTCTTCTTGCGCACCATGCCTGCGTAGAGCAGGGCAAAGCCGGCAGTTGCCATAATGAAGATGGCGACGGGTGCCCATCCAACGAGAAAGGCTTGTTGAAAGCCCGCAAATAGATCTAGTTCGTTGTCCATGATTTTCTCCCTTTTCCGATAGAGTCTAAATCTTGCTGGCGAACCAGACTGGTTTTAGCGCGATCGGGATTTCCTCAACGGATAGGCCATCGCGTTCGATGTTCAGCTTGAGGATCTGCGGTTTGAGTGGCACACTGCGTGATTTCCGCAGTAGGAAGATGCGGGTCCAGATCACATCATGTTTGTGGTAGTCGAGGTAGATCAGGTGATCGGCGAGATATTCGGTGATATCTGGCGCCATCGGGATGCCCTCTGCTGAGAGGAGCGTTGTCGCTCCCATCTTCTTGGTCTCCAACAGCAGCCGCATAAAGACTTCGCGGAATTCGGTTTCGTCTGCGAGCCGACGTCCAAGCGACGACAGCGAGTCGATCACAATTCTGGTCGCGCCTGGTTGTGCTTTCAGGCCTCCCATCACGATGTCGATAACCTCTGCCTTGTCGACTAGGGAATAGTCGCTGGCATAACTGGCGGTGATCGACAGGTTGACCACTTGAATCTGCCCGCTGGCAATCAGGCTCGGAAAATCTCTCCACAGTTCTGTGCCCGTGCGCATAATCGTCTCGGGTGTCTCTTCGGTCGTGATGTAGATACCCTTTTCGCCGTTTTCGGCACCTTTGTGCAAAAATTGTAGGCATAGGATGGTCTTACCTGTTCCCGGTTCCCCCCGGACCAGGATCGCGTCACCTTTCGGTAAGCCAGGGATAAATTCCATCAAGCCTTCTACGCCAATATCAATCCATTCGATGTTATTCATTGCAATAGCCATGGTATCCTCTCCTCCTGAGAATAGTTGCTAGTCTTTAGTCTGGTGGTCGAATCGTCGCTTTTTTGCTTACCTATTGTGAACCACCGGTTGATGGGTAATGTTTCCGACGTGTTCCAGATTTCCTGACCGCGCCTCCTGGCTGGAGGAGGCGACGGTCAGGCTTTCTCTGGGCAATTTGGGACTAATACGTCGGTAGATAACGGTCGACTTCCCACTCGGTGACCCGGATGCGGTAGTCGTCCCATTCTTGTTTCTTGGCGCTGATAAAGCGTTCGCAGATGTGAGAGCCGAGTGCGTCCTGGATGACCTTGTCTTCTGCTAGACAATCCAAGGCCTCACTTAACGAGCCGGGCAACATCTTGACCTGGCGTTGGATACGACGTTCCTCGTCTAGTTCGTAAAGGTTCTCTTCCAGCGCATCGGGCGGCGTCATGCCTTTTTCGATACCGTCCAGACCGGCCATAAGTATCGCGGCGAAGGCCAGGTACGGGTTACAGCTCGGGTCGGGACAGCGCAGTTCGAGGCGGGTTGCTTCAATCTGGCTGACGCGCGGCACGCGGATGAGAGCTGAGCGGTTGATGCGTGCCCAACTGAGGTAAACCGGCGCTTCGTAGCCGGGGACCAGGCGTTTGTACGAGTTCACCAGCGGGGCGACGATGGCACAGAAGCCGCGCGCATGCGCCAGTTGGCCGGCGATGTATTGCTTGGCGACGGTCGAAAGCCCGAATTCGTCGTTGGGATCGGCGAAAGCATTCTTGCCGGTTTTGAGGTCAACCAGGCTTTGATGGGTGTGCATCCCTGAACCGTTGACACCAAACATAGGTTTGGGCATAAACGTGGCGTATAGATTGTGGAACTTTGCCACGGCCTTGAGGACATACTTGAAAGTGATGGCGTTGTCAGCAGTGCTGACCGCATCCGCGTACTTGAAATCGATCTCGTGTTGTCCTGTGGCCACCTCGTGGTGGCTAGCTTCGGGCTTGATGCCCAGGGCTTCCAATGCTGCAACCATGTCTTTGCGCACATTCACGGCCAGGTCGGTAGAATAGTCGAAGTACCCGCCTTGGTCATGGGGAGTGAGACTGGGCCTGCCTAACTCATCGTAGTGGAAGAGGAAGAACTCGAGTTCTGGACCGGTGTTGAAGCCGAATCCCATCTCTTCGGCTTTCTTTACGGCGCGCTTAAGGATCCCGCGTGGATCGCCGAGGAAAGGCTTTCCGGTTGGTGTGTAGATATCGCAGATCATGCGGGCCGTGCCGGCTCCCTCTTTGGCTTCCCACGGGATGATTTGGAATGTGCCTGGGTCAGGCATCAGGTACATATCGCTCTCTGCGATGCGAGCAAAACCCTGTATCGAAGACCCGTCGAACCACACACCTTTGTCCAGTGCGACTTCGAGCTCGTGGCTGGGAATGGTGATCCCCTTCACGATGCCGACAATGTCGGTGAACTGCAAATGGATGAATTTCACCATATGCTCGCGGACCATACGTAGTACATCTTCTGCTGTTGTGACAGACATAATCCACCTCCTATTTTATTAACTGATCCATGGATATATTCGGACTAATGGATGTCAGTATACAAAAGGAGGTTGGTCTATGTCTACGGACAAGTTGAACGAAAATTCTGGCGCTTTCTGGGGCAAATTGCCCAAAAGGGCAATTATGCGTGTGGGGTGGTGATGAGCGGCTGCAATTTGAGAGCAAGCTGTAGTGCGAAGCGCTCGTCGGCGTCGTTGAGATCAATATCGATGATATCGGCGATGCGCTCCAGGCGATAAAGCAGTGAGTTGCGATGTAAATGTAGTGCTTCCGCCGTTTGGCTGACGTTGCCTAGGTGGAAGAAGAAGGCTTCGAGCGTGGGCACAAGCTGTGTATCGTGTTCGCGGTCATAGTCTACCAGCGGGGCTAGGATCTGGCTGTAGAAATTCTGCAATTGATCGCATCCCTGGAGATGGTTCAGGAGATGATACAGTCCCATATCGCCAAAGGATAGGACTTTGTTGCCATTAAACAGCGTTTGTGCAAGGCTCAGCGCTTCGCGAGCTTGCCCGAAAGATCGGCGTAGGCCGGACAATCCCATCCCGATTTGCCCCAGTCCTATGGCTACACGCGTCTCCGGAGCCAGGGCGAGGATGCGCTCGTGAGCCGTTTGGGCATAGTGCGCAATGTTTTTCAGAGCGGCTGCATCATCGGCGGCGCACAGGGCCGCGAGTTTTTCTTCGTAGGTGCAGAAGAGTGCCTGGATGGAGGTGTCCGCCAGATTCGCACGTACTTCATCGGCGACAACTGCCCAGGCGTGTGTGCTGCTCCTGGTTAGGCTGATAAGGGCAACGGCGTGGTGCCGGTTGAGATTATAGTCCATTTCCGCCGCACGCTGGGTCAATGCGGTTTCCTCGGTGGTGTTGGCAGTCAAGAGCGTTGCAAGGAAATCGCCCTTAAACCGGTTTTCTACGGCGACTACGGCGCGTTGTTTGGCCAATTCCATAGCGCAAACGAGCGAACCGCGTTCAGCAGCCAGACGATCCAGCTCATCGAGGCTATCTTTCGTCCCCAAGACAGAGAGGTAACCGCTGAGTTGGCCTTCAATGACGACGGCAGTGACGTAACAAGCCCAACCGTTTGTATCCAGGTCGACATATTCCCAGGGTGGGGCCTTGCTGTCGAGGGGATGGGTGCCTGGCCAATGATCGAGGGCGATTGTAGCCAGACGGGCTTTAAATTCCTTGGATGAAAAGGCGCAAGGCTCAACGAGTGCTTG
This sequence comes from Anaerolineae bacterium, assembly GCA_046260035.1. GTDB lineage: Bacteria > Chloroflexota > Anaerolineae > B4-G1 > SLSP01 > DSWT01. The sequence goes on along the minus strand of JBJYXQ010000059.1, from coordinate 482 downwards.
GGCTTGGATAATAAGCTGTTCATCGTGCAGAATGACCGATTTTCTGACAATATCGCGCAGTTTTTCAACGATGGCAGGCAATCCCTGATTTTCGATGGAAACTTGGGCTAGTTGACGGTAGATCTGCCGTCCGCGCCGGTCGAGTTGTGCCTCGCGTTCAACAATGAGACGGATGATATCTCGCTCGACGTCTCGCAGATCCACCGTGTCTGGTAGGATCAGGATGCAGATGTGGTGCTTGTCGGCAACCTCAAGCGTTTGCGGTGAGACAGTGCCGACAACGGCCAGCGCTGCCACGTTGCGGGTTGCCAGCGATGTCACGATTTTGGCGAGGGTCAGCCGTTCGTCGAGGAGAGAAATGGCTGCAACTGAAAGCAGTACAATTTCCTCTTCTTCCAGATTCGCAAAGGCTGGGACATGGTAGGACATACGGCGTGCCCAGGATACCGGCCGGGTTAAATCACCGCCGGTGTTGGCGAGTT
>JBJYXQ010000058.1:1158-4018 GCA_046260035.1 Anaerolineae bacterium | reverse complement strand
CGGAAGATGTGGATGCTATCTTGCGCTCGCCGTCTATGGATCTCTCCGGCGAGACGACGGTGATGCTCGAATTCAAGTATGATTTCCGCTGGTACAGTTATGGCGAGAATGAAACCGCCGATGTGGACGTGAGTATCAACGGTGGGACGAGTTGGACGAACGTCTGGCGGCGCAGTGGGACCAATGACCGTGGGCCGAAGACGGCCCGCGTGGACATCTCTGCGCTTGCTGCTGGTGAGTCCGATGTCCGCCTTCGCTTCCATTACTACCAGGCTAACTACGAGTGGTGGTGGGAGGTCGATGACGTGTTTGTCGGCGTGTCAACGTGTGCTCCGTCGGCGGGCGGTCTAATCGTCGGCGAGGTGACCGATGTCAACACAGGAGCAGGGGTCGCTGCTGCACTGTACAGTGATGCAGGATATGCAGCGCAAGCCAGCATGCTTGATGCCCCCGACACGGGTGCGTTCTACACCCTGTTCGCGCCGGCCGGGACACACACGATCACGGCGACGATGGCCGGATATGCGCCCGGCGTGGTCTCGGCGACGATGACCGATGGTGCGGCGGTCGAATGTGACGTGGCTCTCGATGCGGGCGTACTCGCCTCCGCTCCGGAAGCCTTGACGTTGACGCTTTCCGCTGGATTGACCGCTACGCGCGGTATCACACTCAGCAATAGCGGCGGGTATACTGCCAGCTTTACTATGCTGGAGATCAACGCGCCGTTTACGCCGATTACGGTTACCGGGCCGTTTGCCGGGACGGCGCGCCGTGTCTCTCCCAAGCATCTGCATGACCTCAACGCGGCAACCGTCCGTGAGTACGATCCCCCTGATGTGCCCTTGCTGGTCGCCGGAACCGTCATCACGACGTGGGACAGCGCGTTGGCAGCCCCCTGGGGCGTTGCCTATGACACAGACACAGGCGTGCTGTGGCTGAGTGACACCCGTCTCGGCGGCGGTGAGGATCGTAACGTCGCCTTCCAGCCCGATGGTGCGCCTACCGGTGCATCCTTGGCAACCTCGCCGTGGGTCACGGCTTTTGCGGCGGATATCGCCTATAATCCCGTGACAGGCAAGCTCTGGCAGGTCAACGTCGGTGGCGACAACTGCATCTACGAGCTGGACCCCGCCATCCAGACGACGACGGGGCGCATGCTTTGCCCGCCCTTCGGTGTCTCCGAGCGCGGTCTGGCCTACGACCCGACGACGGACACCTTCTACAGCGGTTCGTGGGACGACCAAATCCTCTACCATTTCGACGCAACCGGCCGGTTACTGGATTCCAAGGATCTGAAACTGAACATCGCCGGTCTGGCTTACAACCCCGCGACCCATCACTTGTTTGTTATGTCCAGCGCCGAGGTTGGGCGCGACGTGTATGTACTCGATGTTGCCGATGGCTATACGGTCATCGGTGGCTTTGACATCGACGGCCTGGGCGGCCTCGAGCAGGCTGGTCTCTCGCTGGATCGCGATGGCAATCTGTGGGCGGTCAATCAAGTGACTGGACAAGTGATTCAAGCCATTTCCGGCGAAACCGGTGTCTGCGCGTGGGAGGAGATTTCGTGGCTGACCACCGATCCGGTAAGCGGTACGGTTGGGATCGGCGCTGAGCAGGGGGTGGACCTGACCATCGACACAAGTGGGATGGACGCAGGCGTGTATCCTGTCCACGTGCGTGTCGCCAACGATACGCCCTACGGTGAGCTGAATGTCCCCATCACGCTGACGGTGGTGCAGGCATACGATGTGCTGCTGGCACCCCTCGCCGCTGCGCAGAGTGGCTTGCCTGGCACGCCGGTGACGTACACCTTCACGGTAACGAATACCGGATTGGAGACGGATACGTTCACGGCGACGCTTTCCGGCGGCCTGTGGGAGACGTCTGGTACCCAGATGGTCGGCCCGTTGGCCTCCGGTGTTGGTGCTCCGGTGACGGTATCGGTTAACATTCCAGCGGATGCCGCGTGCAGTGCCACGGATAACGTCACACTCACGGTGACCTCGCAAGGGGACAGCGCGCGCGCGGCTTCTGCTGCCATCACGACTTCTGCGTTGGCAGTCTACGGTGCGCAGGTCAGTGCAGTTCCTGAGTGGCTCGCGGGCGATCCCGGTGAGGCGCTGCAAACCTCGCTGTGGGTGACGAACACCGGCAACTGCGTCGATACGTTTGCGCTGGCGGCAACAGGCGCTTGGCCTGTGGATGTTCTAGCGACGACGGGCGCGTTGGATGCCGGTGCTGGGAGCACGCTGCCGGTCACGGTGACGGTTCCTGGCGATGCGCTTGCCGGGGATGAATCCGTGACGATGCTGACGGCGACGTCACAAGGAGATGGCGGTATCGTCATAGCTGTGCCAGTTACGGCAACAGCGGACGCCGTGTATGATGTAGCCTTGTCGCCGCAAGCATCCGTAGGCGTTGGTGAACCCGGTGGAACGGCGATCTATACACTGACTGTATCCAATACGGGCAACGCTACCGATACTTATACGCTCACGACGGATGGGGCGGCGTGGCCAACGACACTTGTTCCCCAGACGACGTCTCTTGCCCCCGGCGAGGCGCTCACGGTGACGGCGACTGTCTCCGTACCGGTTGTTGTGACAACCTCGCTGGATACTGCACGCGTCATCGCTGCTGGAACGGGCGTTACGGCAACCAGTGTCCTGACGACAACCCTCGAGTGTGTCGCCGTGGACGGCGCGGGGTTCACCTATACGCCGATGCAACCTCTTACCGGGCAGATGGTGACGTTCACAGGAACGGCAATGACGGGGACGTTACCTATCGCCTACACGTGGGACTTCGGCGATGGCGGTACTGCGGTTGGCAAGGTCGTTACCCACACCTTCTCCGC
>JBJYXQ010000058.1:0-1058 GCA_046260035.1 Anaerolineae bacterium | reverse complement strand
ATCGTGCACATCACGTTTGCCTCGTCAGCGGAATTGGCGGAATTGGCAGCGCATCTGGATATCTGGGAAGTCCACCGGGATGCGCAAAATCCGGATTCCGGATACGTGGTGGCCTATATCTCTGCGGCGGACGCTGCGCGACTGACAACCACAGGTATAGAGTACCATGTGGCGCCCGGATTGCCTCTGCAACCGGAGACGATTCCCGGGTTCGAGTGTTATCGAACTGTGGACGAGATCTACGCACAGTTAGATCAATGGGCGGCAATATATCCTGGATTCACGTTTTTATTTACCACTGGCCAGAGTTACGAGGGCCGTCCTTTGCGAGTGATGCGCTTAACCAACGAAGCGACCGGAACAAGCAACAAACCGATCTTCTTTTTGATGGCCAACATCCACGGTCGCGAATTGATCACCCCAGAGACGGCACTGGTTTTTATGCAATATCTGCTGGAAAATTATGATGTGGATCCGGATGTAACATGGTTGCTGGATGAGCATCTGATCTACATCCTGACCACTGCCAACCCTGATGGCCACGTGAAGAACGAACCAGGTCAACCCTGGGCCTACTGGCGCAAAAACACGCATTCCTACGGATCGTGCAGCCCTACCGACTTTGGCGTAGATCTTAACCGCAACTCCAGCTTCCACTGGGGTGGGCCAGGGGCCAGCACCAACCCTTGCGACGAAACTTATCGCGGACCGTCGGCGGCTTCCGAAACTGAGACGACGCGGATTGAAAGCCTCATCGCTTCCATTTTCCCGGATCAACGGGGCCCCGATGACACCGACCCCGCGCCGGACAACGCGACCGGAGTTTTTATCACCTTGCACAGCTACAGCGACCTGGTTCTGTGGCCCTGGGGGCATACGTCCACACCGGCACCCAACGCGACGCAACTGCAGATGCTTGGTCAACGACTGGCGTCCTTCAACGGCTACTTGCCTCAGCAAGCCGTTGGATTATATCCGACCAGTGGCACGACCGACGATTGGGCTTACGGGACCCTGGGCATTGCTGCCTACACGTTTGAGATTGGGAATGACGGTGA
>JBJYXQ010000057.1:12814-16337 GCA_046260035.1 Anaerolineae bacterium | reverse complement strand
TCCAGGCGGATTTCGACCGCGTAGAAGGTGTTGAGGCGCTCTTCTGCCGTGGCGACGTTACGCGGCGTGAACTCCGGCTCATCCCCGATCCGGGCGACATCGCCATCGAAGACGCGTCCCGGATAACTGTCGACAGTCACTTTCACAGCCTGTCCCAGGTATACGTTCCCGATGTGCCCTTCCGGTACATAGACGTAGAGCGTCACCGCGTTGAGATCCGCCAGCGTGAGGATGGTCGCTGCGGGCGCGACCAACTCGCCGATGTTGGCAGCTTGGGCGACCACAACCCCGTCGATGGGGCTGTTAAGCGTGCTGCGCTCGATCTTTTTACGTAGCACGTCGGCCTCGGCCTCGGCCTGGTGGACTTTGGCCCGCGCCACGGCTAGCTCCTCTAGGGTGGGCCCAGCGAGCAGGTCGTCGAGTTTGGCCTGCGCCACGACGACGGCTTCTTCGGCGACGTGATATTGGCCTTCAGCAGCGTTCGCTTGCGCGATGTAGCCGAGGGGATTGTTGCGGATCCACAGGAGTTGATTGAGCAGCGTCTGGGCCGTTTGTTCGTCAGCCTCTGCACTGGCAAGTGCCTCCCGTGCGGCGACCAATTGATAGTCCGCCATCTGTCCTTCGACACCGCCTTCGGGCGCGATGCCGTGCACCATCTCCTGATTGGAAAGTTGCGCCCTGGCAAGTTCCGCGCCTTGGGCAGCCAGTGCCACTTGGGTGCGAGCCTCGACGATTTGCGCGTTCAACTCTTGGGGATCTTCCACCACTGCCAACGCGTTTTGCCATGCCTGGTACGCGCCGTCGCGTTGCACTTCGGTTAGCGCGACGTTGGCACGCGCGGCAGCGATCTCTGCGGGATGTGGGCCAGCCTCGAGTAGGTTCAGGTCGGCTTGAGCGGCGACCACGGCTGCTTCGGCCGGAGAGAGTTGCAGTAACCACGGCGTTGCATCCAGCGTCACGAGAACATCCCCGGCGGCTACCTGCTGGCCTACATCAACGGCGATGGATTCGATGCGCCCGCCAAATTCGCTGGCGATGCGGATTTCCTGGGCACGGATCGTGCCGGAGGCGATCAATTCTGCGCCCGTGCTGGCCTCCGTCGTCTGCAGACAGCCCGAAAGCGGTATCATCATCAGTAAAAGAGCTAAGATCCAACCGTATTTTTTGTTCATTGATGTCTCCTTATCTACTCCGCTCCGAAAACAACGTCCGCTGGCATGCCCATTTTGAGCGCATTGTTCTCATTGTGCACCGTGATCTCGACCGCGAAGACGAGGTTCACGCGTTCCTCTTGGGTCGCCACGTTGCGCGGTGTGAATTCGGCATTATCTGAGATGCGGCTGACGTAGCCCTCGAAGGTGCGATCGGGGAAGCTGTTGACGGTAATTTGCACTGGTTGATCGAGATGCACCTGGCCAAGTTCGTTCTGTGGGACGTAGACGGTCAGCGTCAGTTTGTTGAGATCGGCGATGGTGAGCAGTGTTGCACCTGCCGCAGCGACCTCGCTAGGTCGCATAATGATGTCCACCACGACACCATCGATAGGCGCAGTTAGCGCGTACATTTCGCGCTGGCGTAGCAACGACGCCAATCCACTGCGGGCCTGATACACGCGTGCTTCAATGGCGGCGATTTGCTCAGGAGTGGCCCCGGACTCCAGCGCATCAACCTGTACCTGCGCCAGTCCGACCTGTGCGTCGACCTGTGCCAACGTGCTCGTGGCTTCGTCAGCGCGGGTTTGCATCTCTTGAGGATTGGCGCGCTGGCTGTATAGATTGGCGAGCTTGGCTTCCAGCCCCTCTTTCTTTGCTATGGCGGCGTTGACACCAACCCAAGATTGCCACCACATGTTGGGCAGTTCTTGCGCCCCCAATGGGAAATCGATGTTGACCACTTTGTAGAGTGTGTAGCCACCATCGCCAATGGTCAATTCCCAGCCGTCGAAGCTGTAATCTCCCTCGGGGGAGTCAGGTAGATCGATTGGTGGCAGGTCGGGGAAAAGATCTTGCAAATTGTCGGTGATGTCGTCGATGGAGCCCTCTGCGACCGGGAATCGTTGCTCTCCACCGCCATCGAAATCTTGGTAGGCTTGCTCGAACTTGTTTTTTGCGAGCTCAAGGGCATCCTTGATGGCTGAAGCCTGCGCGAGTTGGTGTTCGGCGGAGACGATCTGCGCGCGGGTGACGGCGATGAGCAAGTCGATATCCTGTGGCTCAGCGACCAGGGTTTGCGTATCGCTGACGGCCTGTTGTGCGAGGATCTGCCCGGCCTGTGCCTGAGCGAGCTGCGCTTTGGCGGTTTCGATCTCGCCCTGGCGCGCACCGGCTTTCGCTTGCGCCAGTCCTGCTTCGGCCATGTCGACCATGGCCTGGGCGACCTCGATTTGCGCATCCAGCATCGTGGTGTCCAGTTGGACAAGGACTTGCCCAGTGGTGACGCTCTCCGCTTCCTCAACCGGGATGTTGGCGATCAATCCGCCGAACTCGCTGGCGAGGCTGACCTGTTTCGCCTGGATGGTGCCGGACGCACTCAAGGTCGTTACCGGCTCCATTGTCTGCGGATTGAAGAGCGAGGGCCATAAGTCGTAGCTTGCTTGTGTCTGCTTTGACATCAGCACGATCAGCCCTAGCGAAAAGAACGTCAACATTATGATACGCAACCATTTCTTTGATTTTGGTTTTTCTTTTTCCATGTTATCACTCCTACGTTATTGTCATTATGTGAGCGTGTGAGTTTACTTCACCGCCGAGATGAAAACGTCCTCCAATGTCGGTGCAATCCACTCGATGCTGTGGACGTCGATACCTTCGTCCGCGAGCAGCGACCAGAGCTGTGCTTTGTAAGTTTCGGCATCAGGGACGACGGCATGAATTTGCGCCCCGTAGAGCGCGACTTCTTCGAAGGGTAACTGCCCCGTATCCTGCGCGGTCTTGAGGACGCGCATCGCGCGATCGGCGTTGTCGGTGTTGATTTCGAGAACGTGACCGTGCATCTGGGATTGCTTTAGTTGATCCGGTGTGTCCAGTGCGATGAGCTTCCCTTGACTGAGGAAGCCGACGCGCTGGCACAGTTCCGCTTCGTCCATGTAGTGCGTGGTGACGAGGACGGTTACGCCTTTCTTCGCCATAGCGTAGATGAGGCCCCAGAAATCACGACGGCTGATAGGATCAACGCCCGCAGTCGGTTCGTCGAGGAAGACGACGCGCGGTTCGTGGACGATAGCGCAGCCTAGGGCGAGGCGTTGCTTCCAGCCACCGGAGAGGTTGGACGTGAGTGTATGCTCGCGTCCCGTCAGCCCGGCCATGTCCAGGATTTCGGCCTGGCGCTGGCGCAGTTTTTTGCGTGAGAGGCCGTAGGCCAGCCCGTAAAAGCGGATGTTTTCGCGCGCGGTGAGGTCGTTGTAGAGGGTAAAGAGCTGGGACATGTAGCCGACGTGCGCCTGCATTTGTTTGGTCTGCGTTGCCGGGTTGTAACCGAGGACGCGCGACTCGCCTTCGGTGGGGGTGAGAAGTCCCAACAGCAT
>JBJYXQ010000057.1:0-12714 GCA_046260035.1 Anaerolineae bacterium | reverse complement strand
GCCTCTTCCATCCGCGCTTCGATCTGGCGCATTCCGCTGCAGGTGATGCCTTGCGCGCTCATCGCGGCTTCGATCTCCTGCTGCCGTCGTGTCACGTCATCCACAAAAACATGCAGCATCAACCCGTACGTTTGGACCTCCAGCACGCCCTCCATACTGGTTACCAGCTTTTGCGCGGGTACGAAGTGTGAAGGTGTGAATTCCAGGAGGTGGCCCGGCACCATCATTTTGATCTTTTTGGGGGAGTCATGCGCCACGAGCCGGCCTTGATAGAGCAACCCTACCCAATTGCAGCGCTCGGCTTCGTCCATATAAGGTGTGCAGACAAAGATGGTCAGTCCCTTTTCGGCGCGCAGATTGCCCAACAGGTTCCAGAACTCGCGGCGGCTGACCGGGTCTACACCGAGTGTCGGCTCGTCGAGCATCACGACGCGTGGTTCGTGGACGAGGCTGCACGCCAGCGCCAATTTCTTCTTCATCCCGCCGGACAACCGCCCGGCAAGGCGCTTGGTGAAGTTGGTGAGTCCGGCGAACTCCAGCAGTTCTGGGATGCGGCGTTTCTGCTCCTGCGGACTGACGCCCTGCACCTGTGCGAAGAATTGCATGTTCTCCATCACGGTCATATCCGGCGGCAGCGAGAACTGCTGCGCAATGTAGCCTACACGCTCGCGGATGGCGTAGGTGTCGCGCATCGAATCGAAGCCCATAATGCGGCTTTCGCCGTCGCTGCGTCGTAACAGGCCCAGGATGACGCGCGTCGTTGTCGTCTTGCCCGCACCATCCGGCCCGATGAGGCCGTAGGTTTCGCCTTGGCGCACTTGCAACGTAACGCCGTTCACGGCAGTGATATCCCCCTGCCGGGTCTTGAATCGTTTGACCAAATCCTTGGTCTGAATTGTTACCAAATCGTTACTCACGTTCTCTTTACTCGCTTCCTACTTTATTCATTTGCATTAATCCAATCGTTTTTTAAAGGTGATAGCCGCCAGGCCCATCGTTGCGGTAACGTAAATCAACAGTGCGAGGACGTCATCCCATAGAAATTCCACACCGATGCCCTTGGTGATAATGCCGCGTGCGATGCGGATGAAGTAGGTAAGGGGGATGAAGTTGCCGATGACGCGTACGACAGCCGGCATGGGGCTGCGCGGGTAGATGAAGCCGGTGAGCAGTTGGCTGAACATCATCAACAAGGCCGTAAGCTGCTGCGCTTCCTTTTGCGTCTGCACGATGGTAGAGATCACCAGTCCCAATCCCAGCCCGGAGCAGATAAAGAGGAAAGAGAGCCAGGCCAATAGCCACGGATCGCCGCGAAAGGGGACGCCGAACCAAAAGACGCCAAGCAGCGTGATCATCACCTGGTCGATGATGACGAAGAGGACGTTGGGCGCCAGCTTGCCGATGATGAGTTCCAGCGGACGGACTGGTGTCACCATGATCTGTTCCATGGTGCCTAGCTCGTGTTCGCGCACCACGGATTGCGCTGTCATATTCACCGCCAGCACTTGTAGCAGCATCGCAATCAGTCCCGGCATAATAAACACGAGATCGTTGCGATTGGGATTGTAGAGCACGCGCGTCGAAGCCGTGATGGCTTGCGTCTGCAATTCTCCCCCCAGACGGTTCACTTGTTGGGCAACCAATTTCAGCGAGAAGGCTTGGGACACAGCCAGCGCCGCGCTGTAGCCGGATTGAACGGAGAACGAGTCGGATCCGTCGAGGATGACCAATGCTTGGGCTTCGCCACGCTCGATCTCGGCGGCGAAGTTTGGCGGGATGAGCACGCCGGCCCGTGCGCTGCCACTGTCCAGGGCGCGCAGTATATCTTGCTCGGTGGCGACGTAGGAGTGTACGTCGAAGTAGCCGGACGCGCGCAGTGCATCGACGAAGGCCCGGCTCTGGCGATCGAGGCTCATATCGGCGACGACCGTTGGCAGATGGTATGCGGTCAGGCTGACGGCGTAGGCGAAGAGCAACAGTTGGATCAGCGGCATACCAAGGATGAGCGCCAGCGTGCGCCGATCCCGCAGTCGTTGGATCATTTCCTTCCGCATCACCGCGGTGATGCGGCGTAGTCCGTTTGCCCAATGTCTGTGTCGCATAACTTTGTCTTGCTCTCAATCCAGGTTCGATTTGAACGACCGGGTAGCGAGGAGCATAATCCCGCCCACATAGAGTATCAGGATGAGTATCTGTTCCCATAAATATTCCACGCCGATGCCTTTGGTGATGATCCCTCGCGCGATAGGGACGAAGTATGTGAGTGGGAAGAGATTGCCGATTGCTCGGATCACAGGTGGCATCAGGTAACGCGGGAACATAAAACCGCCCAATACTAGCCCGATGAGCATCAACATCATGGCTGTTTGTTGTGACTGCTTTTGATTTTGCGAAATAGCCGAGACCAGCAATCCCATGCCCAACCCGGAAAGGATGTACAGTCCTGCTAGCCCGAAGAAGAGCCAGAAATCGCCCTGGAATGGCACGTTGAACCAGAACACCCCGAGCGCCAGAATCGTGAGTATATTGATGATGGCGATGACGATGTTGGGGGCGATTTTGCCGATCAACAGCTCGACAGGTCGGATGGGCGACACCAGGACTTGTTCGATGGTGCCGGTCTCGCGCTCGCGCACGACGGCAGCGGCGGTGAGGGTGATCGATTGTGTTTGCAGGATAACCGACACAATCCCCGGGATCAGGAACCACAGATCGGATAGATTGGGGTTGTAGAGGATGCGCACGCGTGTATCCAATGGCAAAAGCTTCTCCACACTGGTCAAACGGCCTGACCGCTGCAGCTCGGAGACCAACACCTCCGTCGAGTGGCGTTGGGCGATGGCGGTAATGGCGTTGTACGCCGTCTGCGACGTGAACACGTCCGAGCCGTCCACCAATAGTAAAACTTCGGCTGCTCCGCGTTCCACGTCCGCTGCAAAACCGGGTTGGACGACGATACCGGCCTGCGCACGCCCCGCGTCGATAGCCTGGACGGCTTGCGCCTCGCCGGAGACATAATCGATAGCGTCGAAATAGCCAGATACGGTCAGTGCCTGGACGAAGGCACGACTGGCGTGATCCAGGCTTTGATCGGCCACAACCAGCGGCATATGTTGCACATCGGTGCGGATGGCATAGCCGAAGATCAGCAGCTGCACGACCGGTAAGCCCAGTTGAATGATGAGTGTTCGCCGGTCCCGCAGCGTCTGGATGAACTCTTTTTGGATGACGGCCCATATTCGTTTTAGCATCTACATGACTCGCAGTTCTAATTGTTTCTGCCAGTCTACCACAGTTTTTCTCTTTCAATCCAACCTCGTTTTGAACGTCGCCGATGAAAGAATGACGATGATCGTTCCATAAACAACCAAAGCGAGGACATCTTCCCACATAAACGACAGTCCCACGCCTTTGGTGATGACGCCGCGCGCGATGCGGATGAAATAGGTTGCCGGGATCAGGTTGCCGACGCCGCGCACGACCGGCGGCATCGTCGAGCGTGGATAGATCAGACCGGTCAGCAGCATCGTGACCATCATGACCATCGCCGAGATTTGCTGGGCCTGTTTCTGGTTTTTGGAGACGGTAGAGAGCAGCAGTCCCATCCCCAGGCCAGAGACGATGAACAGTAGCGAGAGCCAGCTAAACAGCCAGAGTGATCCCTGGAAGGGCACCTTAAACCAATAGACGCCCAGAAGGATGATGATGAGGAGATCTACGGCGATCAGACCGATAGGTGGCACGATCTTACCGATGATCAATTCTACAGGCCGCGTCGGTGTGACCAGGATTTGTTCGATGGTGCCCAACTCACGCTCGCGGACGACGGACATTACGGTGGCGTTGACACCGATGAGCTGCAGCAGCATCGCCGCCAGACCGGGAATCAGGAAGACGATTTCGTCGATGTTAGGGTTGTAGAGGATGCGCGTGCTGGTATTGATGGGGAGTTGCCCAAGCCCGGCCATGCCCATACGCTCGGCCATTTGCAGCATCAACTCCATCCCATGCACCTGGGCAATTGCCGTCGCCGCACTGTATCCCGATTGCACCACGAACGAATCGGAGCCATCGATGATGATGAGCGCCTGGGCCGTGCCGCGCTCAACCTGGCCCGCGAAATCCGGCGGAATGACTAGCCCTACACTTACCTGGTCCTCATCGATGGCGCGGATGACGGCATTTTCGTCATCCACATACTGGACGACGTCGAAGAAGCCGGAGACTTCGAGCGCGTTGATGAAGGCGCGGCTGCTGGAGTCGTAACTCATGTCGGCGACCGCTGTGGGCAAGTGGTCGAGCGTCATGTCGCCGACGTAGGCGAAGAGGAACAGTTCGAGAACAGGCATAAGGATGATCATCAGCAAAGTTGGCCAATCCCGGATCATCTGGATGGTCTCTTTTTTGATGATAGCGAATAAGCGCTGCCAATTAAGTGTCATCGATTCTGTCTCAACCTTTCCGATATGCCGCGTCGTTCATTCTAACCCCTGCCGGAACGCCTTGGAGGCGATCGCCATCACGATCACTGCATAAGCCGTCATGCTGGCGATTGGAATCCACAGCGCCCCAGCTCCAACACCTTTGCTGATAATGCCGCGTGAGATCGGGATGAAATACGTCATTGGAAACAGCGCCCCCAGAGCTTGCAGCGCGGTCGGCATAGAGTTCCGGGGGAAAATATAGCCACCCAAAACGACGCCCAACAGCATGATCATCATCACCAACTGCTGAGCCTGCTTCTGGTTGTTGGCAATCGTCGAAATCAGCAAGCCAAGCCCCAGCCCAGAGAAAACGTAGATCATCGCCAGACCCATGAAGAGCCAGAAACTTCCCCGGAAGGGCACATGGAAGAGGATGACGCCCGCGCCAACCGCCGTTAGCACATTGATGATGGCGACGATGACATTGGGGATGATCTTGCCGATGAGCAGCTCCGCCGGGCGTACGGGCGTGACGAGCAATTGCTCGATGGTGCCGGCCTCGCGCTCGCGCACGACCGCCGCGGCGGTCATCGCGATGCTTGAGGTTTGGATGAGCAACGCAATCATATTGGGGATGGTGAACCAGAGTTGCTGCATATCGGGATTGTAGAGGATGCGCATCCGCGTATCCACTGGCAAATCGGCGCTGATGGGGAGACCGGAGCGTTCGATCTTTGTCATCAACACCTCTGCCGAGTAGGATTGCGCGATGGCACTGGCCCGTGTGTAACCCGATTGGACGGTGAACAAATCTGAGCCGTCGATCAAAAAGAGTACTTGCGCTTCCTTGCGGTCCACACGGGCGGCGAAGTTTGGTGGAATGACGATGCCGGCCTGTGCGTGCCCACTGTCGATGGCCTGGATTACCTCGGTTTCGCTGGCGACGTAATCAACGACATCGAAATAGCCGGTGTTGACCATCGCCGCCACGTAGGCGCGGCTGTGGACATCCAAACTCTGGTCGGCAACTACGGTGGGGATGTGTTCTACGTTCATATCCACCGCGTAGCCGAGCATAAACAACTGCAAGAGTGGCATACCCAGCATTAGAAGCAGTGTGCCCCGATCACGCAGCGTTTGGATGAACTCTTTTTGCAAGACGGCCCAAATACGTTGTAGCATTGTTCTCTCTTTACCGACCTTAAAACGGAAAGTTCAACAAAATATGACCGGGTCAGCCGTTTTCGCGCACGCGTAGCCCGTCGAATAGCAGGTCGACAGCGACCTGCGCCAGTTTATGGCGTTCTTCCGCGGTGGGGGCAGGCTGCTTGCCACGCAGCACCGGCGCGATCAGAGCCACAAAAGCGCCCAAGATCATCGGCGTCACAGTCTCGGGGTCGATAGGGCGAAAGTTTCCCGCTTTGACCCTCCTGGCGACGAAACTTTTGATAGCTTGCCCGATGTACTGCAAGCGCCCGATCACAAAATCCTCCAGAATCACATCGTCTACCCAAATTTCGGTTAATAAAGCGCGCGTGAAATCGAGCTGCGATACGAAAATCTCGAGGCCGTTCTCGACGACGCGAATAAACTCCTCGCGCGTTCTGGGGGGGCGAGCCTGCTGCAACAACGTGTCGATGGGGATGCACATCTCGTTGAGAATTGCCAGCAGAATGTCGCGCTTACCCTCAAAATAGTTGTAGAGTGTGCCTTCTGCCATATCCGCAGCATCGGCCAGGTCTTTCGTGGTGGTGTGCGCGTAGCCCTTCTCCGCGAAAACCTGCGCGGCGGCGGTCACGATCTCGTGCCGTCGTCGCTCGATACGCCGCTCGCGACGTGATTGCCGGGGTGGGTGGTTTCCTCTCTTGCTGTCCATAATTCTCCTTAACGTGACTATCCTATTAGAAAGAAACCCTCGTGAAGCCCTGAACCCCTTCCAGGATAAGAAAAATGATTGCAGTAGCTGCTAATAAACTATGTGATTTATCTTCGTTCGTAATCTTCACAAGGGCTACGATAATAAAATGAGCAATCACTCATTTTATGAGTGATTATACATCTGATGAGTATTTTGTCAAGTTTGATTTTGGTTAGTCGATACTGAGCCAGGGAATCTGATTTTTACATCTTGCAAAACTGGCTACAATAGAGGCATGGTTGGATCAGGGAGGAGAGCCATGACTTTGATGTCCCCGAACGATATACCGATTACCATCAGGCCTATTCAGCTTGACGAACTGGACCGTATTCCTCTGCGATGTTGGCCTACGGAACGCGAAACATTGTTACGCCTCTTCGAGCGCCAAGGTACGATCGGCATGGCGGCGTGGGAAGGTGACCACTGCGTCGCGCAACTGCATTGCTATCGCATCGTCTTGCCGGACCAGGATAATCCCGATTGGCCGTCGTGGAACCACTGGTGGCAGCCAGAGTGGTGGCTGCAGATGACCCGTTCGGTGAACTTGGAGATGTCCGGGCCGGCGTGGTGTCACGCTTGCTGTCACGTGGGGCGCACGCTGGAGAGTTATCGCCAGGAGACCGACGCGAATCTTCGCGCGATGGCCTCGGATACCTCGAATATACTCAAAGGCGTCGATCCGCGCTATTTCGGGCGGGGAATTGGCACGGCGCTCTGTCGCGCTTCTATGCGTTGGGCTTGGGCCCGCGATTACACAACGATTCTGGCATTAGGCGCGCCGCAGGATATCTTCGAATATGCCATCGCTGCGGGACATTTGCCCTGGACAACCTACGCAAAGTTGGGCTTCGATTTCTTTGGGCTGGTGAACGATGCGGCGCAATTGCCACAATGGGCGCGCGGGCACGGCCCAACTGAGGTTGAAGAGGCCATCCACGCTGCCATGGCCGCGGGCCGTCCGATGCAGGATTTCCTCGAGCGGTTGATGATTATGAATTTAACCGGTCAGTAAAAGGGAATACGACGACTGATCCGTGCGTATGAAACCAAACTGTTTCAGATCCCTTGAAAGCGTATAGACGTTTAGAAAGTTTTGTCTGGATCAGTAGTCGGTTAGGGTCGTTGTCATTTTGTATGTGCTGCCGGTTTCGGATGAGATGATAGCGCCCGCCATTATCTCAGTGATGTGCAGTCCCCATTCCACGTTGACGACAGGATCGCGGTCTTCGAGGATGCAGTCGATGAGATGCTGGCTGGATTCGTGATAGTAGTTGAACGCACCGGGCGTTGGCTGTGGCCATTTGGCTTTACTGCTGTCGCCCCGGTTGGGAATGTGATACCAGCCATCGGCGTCCACATCCGGCAGCAACTCTTTGCGGTTGGAGATGATCGACGCGGTGTAGCCCGCACCAAAAATCAGATTACCTTCCGTGCCAAAGACTTGCAATCCCCCACCGCCGGTTCCGGGTAGAATGGGGTGGAAGATGCGGCCCACGTGGCACGTGCCGATGCTGCCATCCACCATCTCGTAGAGGGAATAAGCGTTGTCCACAGCTTCCATTTTCACGTGCTGCGTTCTGGGCAAATCCAGCACCACATCCCAGTAGTTGGCCTTGTCCGGGTCGGTGATGCTGGTCAGGAATTCGTCGTACTTGTGCTCTGGAACGATGTGGTGATCGCTGACCATGAGTTTGGTGTGGGCCATCACGTTTTTGCACGGGCCGAGCACCGACACGATCTGCGATGGGGCGTAGGGCAAATCGAACAAAAAGCCACCACTGTCTTTGGTGTAAAAGGCATCCTGCCCGTAGGGGTTGCTGCCCAACGAGGGCCCGTACTTTGTCGGGCCGGTCCATGCCAGGGAGAACCAGAGGATGTCGCCCAGCACGCCTCTCTTCACGAGATCGCGCAGGTGGGCCATGTCCGGATCAAGTGGGGAATTGGAACTCGGCTCGATCAGCGCTTTGACGCCCGCCTTCCGCACCGCAGCGGCGATGGCGCGGGCGTCGTCCATATCGGTCGCCATCGGCTTTTGCAGGAGCACGTGCTTTCCAGCCTCGACGGCAGCCAGTGTGAATGGAACGTGCGTGCCGGGCGCGGTGAGGATGAAGACCGCGTCGATGTCGGCTTGTGCGAGCATCTCATAGTAATCGAGGTACTGTTCCTTTGCGCCAAAGAGCCGTATACACGCCTGCGTGCGCGTTTCAAACCGGTCGCAGACCGCCACGAGATCCACCGTCTCCATGCGCATCAGATACGGCAAGTAATAGGCTGTCGCCACAACCCCGCATCCGACAACCCCAACTTTGACTTTCTTCCCTGTTTTGTATGTCATTCTGAATCTCCCTCCTGCATCTTGCTTTTTGCTTCTTTTATCTTTTACGCTCTTCCAATTCCTCAACGGTGCGTGGCCAGTCATCTTTCAAAAGCCGCGACAAGGCTCTGTCGGCTAGCAGACGATCCTCCGTTTGGCAATGCGGGCAGTAGTTGGTCTCGTTGGCAGCGTAGCGAATGCGCTGGACCTTAGTGCCGCATACCGGACAAGGCTGTCCGTAGCGCCCGTGAACGGTCATCGCCTCGTGGAAGGCTGTCACTTTGGTGGGGAAACCGTCGCCGGCCTCGGCGCGCAGGCGTTCCACCCATTCACCGAGTACGGCTTTGGTAGCTTCGGCCAGTCGCGCAATCTGTTCGTCCGTCAGGTTTTTCGTCAGCAGAAAGGGCGACAGCCGCGCGCGATGCAAAATCTCGTCCGAATAGGCGTTGCCGATTCCACTGAAGAGACGCTGATCGGTGAGGGCGCGCTTCAGCGTGTGATTCTCGGCCTGCAGTGCGGCGCGGAATTCCTTTGTCGTTGTTCCCATCACTTCCAGCCCCCCGCGCTCAAACGCCGCGAGTGCATCGCGTCCGTGGACCAGGTGCAGACTCGCGCGTTTTTGGGTGGAGGATTCGGTGATGAGCAGCGTTCCGTTCGCGAAAGTCAGCGCTGCCAGCCAGCCCTTCGCCGGGACCTTGCGTTCTGGTGGGTACCACTTTAGCCGTCCGCTGATCATCAGGTGTAGCACGAGGAAGTCGTCGCCATCAAAGATGAAAACGATGCGTTTGCCCATCCGCTCAAAGCTAAGCAGGACCTTGCCTTCCAAGGTTTTGATGGGTGGGTCCGCCGTGCGTAATAGAAACGGGTGTGCGATCTGCACGCGTTCCAGCGTCTGCCCTTGGACAAAACGCCGCAGCGATTCAATGTAGACGACAATATCGGGATATTCAGGCACAGTTCTCTCCGTGAGTGTGAAGATAGTCTCTCAGTTTTTGGGCATGTCTGGCTCTTTCCTCAACCGCCATCAGGGCACGGCTGGATGTATAAAATTCGTCGTTATGGTAACGCGGTGTCACGTGGATGTGATAGTGCCACACATCCTGGTTGCCGTCCGGTTCATTGTGTTGGCGCGTTGAGATTCCGCCACACTGGTACACGGTTTTCATTGCTAGAGCTATTCTTTTGACCACACGATGGATGTCTATGGCATACTCAACGGGTAAATCGTAGAGGTTCTCATAGTGTGTGATGGGGATGACGATCACGTTGCCGTGATTATGCGGCCATTGGTGTGAGCCGATAAATGCTGCGACGGTATCATCGTGATAGACGATGTCACTATGAACAGAATAGGTGTGTTCGTTCTTGATACCTTGAACGAGCGAACAGAACGGACAGATGTAATGCGCTGGTGCGTGATTATACATTTCCCGTACCTGGATTCTTCATAGCTTACTCTCCCAAAGTTCACGTCCTGGAGTCTGCGCTCAGGTGCTTGGTGCTGTGTTGAGGCGAGTTTGAGAATTGGCTGATCGTTTGGGTATGATACAGGTAGTATAGCTGTTCTACAGAAAATTGACAATGGTGATATCGATTGCGTTTCTCATCCGAGTGCCGATGTCTTCGCCACGTTTACTTGTATTTAGACCGCGCTGATATAGACTATCCGACTGACGACCATTCGACTATTCTGCACAAGGAGTGAATTCCATGCACAATCACAATACAGACAAGTTGGTTTACGTGGGCACGTACACGCACAAGGGGACGAGCGAGGGTATTTACATCTACCGGCTGGACATGGCAACCGGCACATTGACGCCTGCTGGGATCGCCAAAGACGTGCCGAATCCGTCTTTCCTGGTGCTCGATCCGCAACACCAGTATCTCTACGCTGTCAACGAGACGATGGCGTTTGACGGGCAGCCGGGTGGGGGCGTGAGCGCGTTTGCGGTCGATCCACAGAGTGGGGGACTCACCTACATCAACAGTCAACGCACACACGGTGGCGCGCCTTGTTACGTGAGTGTGGATCAGACTGGGCGCTTTGTCTACGTGGCAAACTATATGGGCGGCAATGCCGCTGTTTTCCCGGTACGCGCGGGTGGGGGGCTGGACCCGGCTACTGCCGTGGTGCAACATAGCGGTTCGGGTGTCAATCCACGCCGGCAGGAAGGCCCGCACGCCCATTCGATCACGCTCGATCCGACGAACCGGTTTGCGTTCGTGGCAGATCTGGGCATTGATAAGGTGATGGTCTACCAACTCGATCTGGAGAATGGGACATTGCCGCCGCACACCCCACCATGGGTTGAGGTGGAGGCTGGGTCTGGGCCGCGCCATATGGCGTTTCACCCCAACGGGCGTTATGCCTACCTGATCACCGAGATGGGCAACACGATCATCGCTTTCGCCTACGATGCTATGCGGGGAACGCTCACCGCGTTGCAAACCGTGCCGGCGCTGCCGGAAGATTTCGACGGACGAAGCACCTGTGCGGACATCCACATCGCGCCGTCGGGCAAGTTTCTCTACGGTTCCAATCGCGGTCACGACAGCATCGTCATCTACGCTATCGACGCGGCGACCGGCCTTCTCACCTACGTGGGCCACGCACCGACGTTGGGCAAGACGCCGCGTAACTTCGCTATCGATCCCAGCGGGACGTACCTCTTCGCTGCGCACCAGGACAGTGACACGGTCGTCACTTTCCGCATCGATCCTGAAACTGGCGAATTGACCCCTACCGGGCAGGTGACAGAGGTCTCTATGCCGGTGTGTGTGAGGATACTATGAAAATTCTCGTCACAGGAGGCATCGGTCATGTTGGGCGACCAACGGTGGCGCGCTTGTTAGCGCATGGGCATGAAGTCCGCATCCTCGACCGCGTCGTCGAGAGCGAGATTCCGGCAGAAGCCGCCGCAGAAGTCGACGGCGCGGAGTATCGCCAGGTCGACATCACCGATTACGCGGCTCTGTGTCCGCACTTCGAGGGGATGGAGGCGGTGGTGCATCTCGCCGCTATTCCCGATCCCATTCCCGGCAAAGATGCCGAGATCTTCGCCATCAACTGCGGTGGATCGTTCAACGTCTATCAGGCAGCGGCAGAAAATGGCATCAAGCGCGTGGTCAGCGCCAGCTCGATCAATGCGCTGGGCAACGGCTACGGCATTCGCGAGATCGAGATCCACTACTTTCCCATCGACGAACATCATCCCGGCTGGACGAGCGACGTGTATTCGTTCTCCAAGCAGATTTTGGAGGAGACGGCGGCCTATTTCTGGCGACGGGAGGGCATTTCCAGCGCGTGTTTGCGCTTTCCGTGGGTCTACACGAACACCTGGTTCAAGCCTGAACGCTTTGACGAATTCCACACCTATTTCCATACTGCATACAACGGCTTGATGGCGCTACCCGAAGCCGAGCGTGTGACGCAAGTGCGGCAGATGCTCGCCAAACTTCGCGAGTTGCGCGCACGACACAGTCGTGGGGAGATCGGCGATGATGAGATGATGACGACGATGCAAGAGACGCCCGGCGCAATCCTGACATTCGGACGCAACGATTTCTGGACGATGCTCGATGGACGGGACGCGGCGCAGGCCATCGAGAAGGCGGTGCTGGCAGAGTACACGGGTAGCCATCCGCTGTGGATCGTGAACAGCCACAACTCGACGGGATTGCCGACGCAAGGGCTGGCGACGCTGATGTATCCTGACGTGAAAACGTGGACGCGGCCCGTCGAGGGGACTGCATCCCTGGTCAGCATCGACAAAGCCCGCGCCCTCATCGGCTTTGAGCCGGAGTATTCCCTGAGCGAGTGATTAGTGAATGGGGATTAGGGATTTGGAAACTCGATCCCTAATCCCCAGTTACCAATCCCTAATCACTATAACAAGGAGGTAGCAATGGTACGACGATTTCGACAACACGATGTACGTTCGGTGACGTCCCTCGATGGGGTATGGGATTTTGTCTTCCGTGGTGACGTTGACCCGGATGCTGTGGACGTTGGCGGTCTCGTCTTCGATGACCGCATGGCCGTCCCCGGTTGCTTC
>JBJYXQ010000056.1:0-4783 GCA_046260035.1 Anaerolineae bacterium | reverse complement strand
CGAGGCTGACTCCATCGCCATCATCAACCGCGCGCTGGATGGCGGCATCAACTTCATCGACACGGCCAACGTTTACAACGCCGGTGAGAGTGAGCGCATTGTGGGTAAGGCGCTGGCGGAGAATGGCAAGCGCGATGAGGTTGTGCTGGCGACGAAGGTGCATGGCAAAGTGGGATCTGGGCCGAATGATCTAGGGAATTCGCGCTATCACATTATCAAGGCGTGCGAGGATTCACTGCGCCGTTTGCAGACCGATCACATCGACCTGTACCAACTGCACCGTCCGGATCTGGTTGTGCCACAGGATGAGACCCTGCGTGCCTTCGACGACTTGGTGCGCGCGGGCAAGGTGCGCTACATTGGCTGTTCTACGCATCCGGCGTGGATGGTGATGGAGGCTCTGTCGATCAGTGAGAAGATGGGCATCGCGCGCTATATCAGCGAGCAGCCGCCCTACAACTTGTTGGATCGTCGCATTGAGAACGAACTCGTGCCACTGAGCCAGAAGTACGGTCTGGCGTTGTTGCCGTGGTCGCCGCTGGCAGGTGGCATCCTCGCGGGGAAATATACCCTGGAGATGCTAGATGCCGAAGCATTCCCTGAGGGCTCACGCGCGGCGCGATCCGGTCAATTCTTCACCCGCCGTATCACGCGGCGAGGTGTCGAAGTGGCGATGCAGGTCAAGGCCATGGCGGAAGAGCGTGAGATGACCATTACGCAACTCGCGCTGTTGTGGTGCAAAGACCAGCCTGGCATCACCGCGCCGATCATTGGCCCGCGTACGATGGGCCACCTCGAAGACGCACTTCCCGTCCTGGAGATGGCGCTCGATGATGCCGACCGCCCGCTTTTTGACGACCTTGTGCATCCCGGCAATGTTGTCGCCGATTTCCACAACAGTAACCCGTGGATGAAAGCGCGGATATAGCAGTTAGCTCTCAGCCGTCAGCGGTCAGCTATCAGCAGAAGTAAGGAGTAGGGAGTAAGGGGAAAAAACCTTTCTCCTTATCTAATTTCTTTCAGGAGAAGACACTATGCCATTAACTTTCGATTTCCCACTAGAGAAGCTTCAAACGTATATGGGGATCAATCCCCGGCCGGCGGATTTTGACGCCTATTGGGACGCAGCGTTGGACGAAATGCGCGCGCTTGACCCGCAGGTGACGCTGGAGCCAGCGAAGTTCCAGACGTCTTATGCCGAGTGCTTCGATATGACCTACACCGGCGTCGGGGGTGCGCGTATCTACGCTAAATTGCTCAAGCCGAAGAACGCGAGCGCGCCACATCCTGCCGTGCTGATGTTCCACGGCTATTCCGGCGATTCTGGTGATTGGGCCGACAAGCTGGGCTATGTCGCGGCGGGATACACGGTGGCCGCACTCGACTGCCGCGGACAGGGTGGGCGCTCGGAAGATAAAGGCGGCGTCACCGGCAACACGCTGCATGGACATATCATCCGGGGGTTGGATGAAGCGCTCAGAGGCGAGCCGGAGAAGCTATACTATCGTCAGATGTTCCTCGATACGGCGCAGCTTGCCAACATCGTGATGGAAATGCCGGATGTGGACCCAGAGCGTGTTGGGGCGACCGGAGGCAGTCAAGGTGGAGCCCTCACGGTGGCCTGCATCGCGCTCGAACCGCGTATCAAGCAAGCTGCCCCCGTTTTCCCCTTCCTCAGTGATTACAAACGTGTCTGGGAGATGGATCAGGACACAAACGCCTACTCCGAACTCCGTGAATACTTCCGTCGCTTCGACCCGCGCCACGAGCAAGAAGAAATGGTCTTTGAAAAACTCGGCTATGTGGATATTCAATACCTCGCGCCGCGTATCCGCACCAATGTGCAATGGTACACCGGCTTGCGCGATACGATCTGCCCACCTTCGACGCAATTTGCTGCTTACAACAAGATCGCCTCGGAAAAGAACATGGTCATTTATCCTGACTTTGGTCATGAAGGACTGCCGGGTAGCAATGACCTCATCTTCCAGTTTATGATGGGGTTGTAGTGTGACACGTGATGCGCGATACGTGATTGAATCTTCACGTATCGCGCATCGCGTTTAGGAAACCACATACCCCTGAAAGGGAAAAAATTATGTTAAACACAATCGGTATCCTCAGCCCCGGCGATATGGGACACAGTGTCGGCAATGTGCTGCGCGAGAACGGGCTGCGCGTTATCGCCTATCTGGGCGATCGTAGCGCGCGCACGAAGGCGCTGGCACGCGAAGCGCAAATCGAGGAAGTCCCCTCATATCAGGCGCTCGTCCAGGAAGCCGACGCTATCCTCTCGATCCTAGTCCCCGCGCAGGCTGTGGCGGCGGCGGAGCTAGTCTCCCAGGCGTTGCAGGAGACGTGTGCGGACCTTCTCTACGTCGATTGCAACGCGATTGCTCCACAGACGGTACAGGCTGTGGGCGAGATCGTCACGCAGGCCGGCGGGCGCTTCGTGGATGCCTCCATCATCGGCGGACCGCCACGCAGTGGCTACAACCCGCGCATTTATGCGTCCGGTCCGGACGCCGCGGCCTTTGCGGCGCTGGCGGACTATGGCCTCAACATCATCATCATGGACGATATTATCGGCCACGCCTCGGCGCTCAAGATGTGCTATGCCTCGGCGACGAAAGGCTCAACTGCGCTTTACGCTGAACTGATGATTGCGGCGAAGGCGCTCGGTGTGGAAGAAACACTCATCGCGGAGTTCAAGAAGAGCCAGGCCGATCGCCTCGCCGGTATCGAGCGCGGATTGCCGCGCGTGCCGGTCAAGGCACGGCGCTTCGTCG
The DNA here is from genome assembly GCA_046260035.1 of Anaerolineae bacterium. Taxonomy (GTDB): domain Bacteria; phylum Chloroflexota; class Anaerolineae; order B4-G1; family SLSP01; genus DSWT01. The sequence goes on along the minus strand of JBJYXQ010000056.1, from coordinate 1,994 downwards.
GCGAGATGGAGGAGATGGCGAAGATGTACGATGCGCTTGGCCTTTCGCCGAACATGCTCGCGGGAGCTGCGAAGGTCTACCGCGTCATCGGCAGTACGCCACTTGCCGACCGTACGCCTGAGGACACCTCTCCGTTTCCTACGTTGGATGAGGCGCTGGCTATGTTCGTGGCGCATTTGACGCTTGACCATGACTGAAGAACCCGATGGGCGCGCGGATGTGCGCTGGTCGCCGCGTGTCCCCAAGTGGAAGCTGCGGCGACTTTATCAATTAGAAGCGCAAGGTATCTACGACGATGATTTGTTGGATGATATCGGATGGACGCTTTATCTGCGTTGCCGTGACATTCTTATCATCCACGATGCACTCAACGGAAAGGTAAAGTGTCCACGCTGCGCACAGTCGCGGCGAGTCTCGCTTATCCCTCGCCAGACCCGCGCGCGCGAGGAAGAGTTGCGCTGTCCGGTATGCGATTGGCATCTCACCTGGCATGAGTATCACCGCACCTTCAAGCGCGAGCAACTCAATCCCGGCGGTGCAGTTGAGGCTTTTGCTAGCTTTGTGCGCGATTTCGATGCAGCTCGTACCCCGCAGGCGAAGATGCTGGCGATAGACCGGGTCATTCATGCTTTCCATTACTCTCTGCGTGCGCAGCCCGACTTACCCACGCGTCCGGCGGGTGTTAATCTCATCGTCGGCAAGTTGACGGACGTCGTGCGGTTTCTCGATGAGCTGAGCGGCATTGAAAACTCCCCTACCATTCAGCAGACCGACGCCGCCTGGCGTGCCAACTTCGTTGCCTCCTGGTGGCCGGAATTCTTGGAGCATGCAGGGGTGACGATTGAGCGGGAAGGCGAATCAGTGAAGCAAGAATTGGCGAATGACTAAATCAACGTACGATCCCTCAGCATCGAGTAGCGAGCTTCCAGCATCAAGTATCCAGTATCCAGCTTCGGACCTGGTCGCCGTGTGCGTGCGCACGCGCAGCCATGAGATCAATGAACTGATCGCGGCAGAGTGTGAACATTTGACGGGTGGACGCCCGGATGCTGAAGGCGTGGCAGTGTGCCAGACAGTGGAACACATTCATCGCGCGGCTTACGTGCGTACGGGACTACGGCGCATCGCTCAGGCCGCGACCTTCGCCGGCTTGCTCGATGTGCTCCGGCAGACGCCACTCGATTTGGAAGGCTTCCGCGTGGATGCGTTGTATCTCTCCGGGCGGTTCCCGGTACCGCAGCAAGAGGCTGTCGTCGCTGCAGCAGATGCCATCCACTGCCGCGCTAATCTCGCCGCGCCGCGTCACTGGCTGCTACTTGTGGCGCAACGCGAGACATTCTGGCTCGGTGAAATCCTGGCAGAGTCGACGCAGAGTTACGCGCCGCATATGAAAAAGCCCTTCCACGTCTCCAGCTCGTTGGAAGCGCGTATTGCTCGCGCACTGGTCAACCTTGTTGTACCGCCGGCCGGGATACTCATCGATCCATGCTGTGGAACTGGCTCGATTTTGTTAGAAGCCGCTGCACTTGGCTTGACGGTGTATGGTGCGGATCGCAATCCTAAAATGGCTCACATGGCGCAGCGCAATTTACTTCATTTTGGCTATCCACCCCAGGTCGTTTGCGCCGATGCCCGCACATGGTCTCAGGCCGCTGATGCGCTTGTCACCGACTTACCCTACGGACGGCAGTTGGAATCCGCCGAAAAAGATCTGCCGGCGATTCTGGCGAACTGCGCATGCTTGGCGCCTCTTGGCGTCTTTGTCGCTGGAAAAGATATTGTTGCGCAGCTCACTGCCGCAGGATATGAGGCTATCGAAGTGTTGCGCTTCGTCAAGCCCAACGGTTTCGCCCGTTACGTGCATCGCGCGCGGGTAGCGGAAGGAGGGTTGCTGTGACCACAGTCGTTATCGTAGACGATCACCCGGTCGTGCGTGCCGGCATGCGGATGGTGCTGGCCGCTGCCGAAGACATCACGCTCCTCGCCGAGGGAAC
>JBJYXQ010000055.1:0-1718 GCA_046260035.1 Anaerolineae bacterium | reverse complement strand
GCGCTTTAAAAAGTTGAACATTGTCTCTCCTAAGAATAGTCTCAGGTTACAGGTCGAACACTAAAACTGTAACGAGGGTATTCTAACGCCAAACCCATGCTTTGCAAGAATTTCCACTTGTCATTTTGCTCCGCTTACCTGTCCGGGCGATGGCTGGTAACTGATATAGAAGTCGCGTGAGCAATCGTTGCGGTCGTGGTCGGGCGGGTAGCGCTTGAGCGAGGCATCCCACGGGAAAGTGCTATCCGGGTCCATCGGGAAGGGGATGACGCCCGCGCGTGGTTCGTCGTTCCACGCGGCGCTATCGACGATGGCAGCCGCCGCATCCAGCAGCAACACTTCGTCGCTGACGTTGCCCAATGCAATGCCAAAGCCTTCCCAGGCGCTGGCAGGTACCATGTCGGGAACTAAGGGATCGCAGTTGGTCCATTCGTAGGTGGGATTGAAGCCGTAACTTGCGGCGAATTCAGACGCGCACGCTGCCACGACGATGACCTGCTTGGGCAAAAGCTGTGCGCCCTCAGGAAAGAGATAGCGCCCGTCACCGTAATCGCCCAGGTTGAGAGCGTCGCCCAGACTCCAGCCGCTCAGATCAACAGCTTCATAGCCAGGATGGTAAATCTCAATCCATTCCCTGTCTGTGTCCTCGCCGCCGGGGTTGATGAAGATCTCGGTGAGCAACGGATAGTCGACCGGCGGAACGTAATCGCGCATCAGGAGCGGCAGGTAGATGCGGTGCACCATCGGCCCGTGGCTGAGTGCCCAGTCGTGCTCGAAGACTTCTTCAATATAGGTATGTCCCGCCGATGATTCAAACTGCAATGCGACTTCCCGGTTGATCTTGTTCGAGGTTTCCGAGCCGTTGATGCTGCCCAGGTGCACCCACTGCGCGTCACCTGTATCCACCAGGAAAATCTTGGCGTGGATCCCCAATCCGGTGATGTTGCCGAGGCGGCACTGCAGGGTGGGGAGGTGCAAGCTTTTCAGGTAGAGGCACGTGGCGGTGTTGCCGTTGGCATCCAGCGGATCGTCGTAATAAGCGTCGAGCAGCACGCGCACGGCGACGCCGCGTTGGGCCGCCGCGACGAGTGCCGCGAGGCGTGGGTTGCGTCCGGGAGCGTCAAGCCACACGGTCCCGGTATCGCGCGTCCAGATGATCGGTTCGTCCAACTGCATCACATCAATGCTGCCGGTCAGTGTGTTGTTCAGGAGCCCGATGAGGGCGTCTTGATCGCGCAGCGTGTGTTCCGGCGCATGCATAAGTGTGAGGTGTGAGGCCGTGGTCACGAGCGTTGGGCTAAACGCGACTGTGTACGTCGTCCAATCCACCGGCGGCAGGGGGACGAAGTAGTCCGGTGGCGCATAGGCCTCCGTGTAGGGGAAGACGTCGTTGTGCTGGGCGGGATCGCAGTCGTAGCGAAAGAGCGTGTTCAGACGGGCGATGACCTCTGCGTTATCCGTGAGCAGCACAAACCCGCGATGGCCCATCGTGCCGTTTGACAATGGATCCGAGGGCATGGAGTTTTCCCCGAAGTTGTCTGTACTGATGATGGCCTGCTCGTCGTCGATGACGATGAACTTGGCGTGTTGGTAGCGATAGCGCGCTGTGCTACCGCCCATGAAGTAGACGGTGCTGGTCGGCGGGTTGTGCAGCCGTTGGGCGATCCATTGCTCTTCATAAGTCATTCCCCCGGCGGGGCTGCTATCAAGCAGGATGG